>NZ_SGWE01000003.1 GCF_013337115.1 Deinococcus sp. JMULE3 | reverse complement strand
GGCTGCTCAGACCGACCGAGGCGGACGTGGACGGCCTGCACACCTTCCTGTTCTGGGAGCTGCTGGCCATCTTCGGCGCCAGCAGCGGCCACGGCTTCCCCGACGTGTTCGAGGGCGGGGCGATGCACCTCGTCCCCTGGAACGCCCCCACCCCGGCAGGCATCATGGTGCGGGACACGACGACCGGCGCGACCGCGACCTACGTCGCGCACGCCACGCACGTCGCCGGACGCGGCCCCGCGCAACCCGCCGCGCTCCTGCACGTGGACGGCCACCACTTCACCGTGAACGCCGAGCACTTCGCGCGGCACTTCGTGGCGGTCGTGCCGTGAGTGAGGAGATCACGTGGCTATGTGGCAAGCCCGTCTAGGACCGCCCCAGATAAAGGAACATGCCGAGCGCAGCCTCAACGCTGCGCTGCTGGTAGATCGTGCGGGGGGCGGAGAGCAGGTGATCTGCCAGAATACGAGCGCGCTTCCCGGAAAGTCTGATGTCGTTCACACTCTAGTTCTCTCCTCTGGGAGCGCGTTTTGACTACCTATTCAGGTGCAAGATCTGAGGGACACTAAGACTCTGTTTCACAGCCGGGGAGTAGGGTGGCCGGATGGTGGAAACTCTCGTCCCCGACCGCCTCTGGGCGCTTGTCGAGCCACTCCTCCCTGCCGTCGAACAGCCCAAGGGTGGCAGACGCTTCGCTTGTCCTCGAGCGACCCTGGCTGGGATCGTCTATGTCCTCAAGGAGGGCATTCGCTGGAACGCTCTTCCCAAAGGCTATGGCTTTCCCAGCGGCGTCACGTGCTGGCGACGCTTGCGTGACTGGCAAATTGCCGGAGTATGGCAGGCCGCGCATCACGTCCTCCTCCATCAACTCCAAGCCTTGGGTTGTGTGGATTGGAGCCGCGCCGCCCTCGACTCGGCGAGCGTCCGCGCCGTAAAAGGGGGGATCTAACCGGCCGTAACCCCACCGACCGCGGCAAACTCGGGACCAAACGTCACCTCCTCGTGGATCGGTAGGGACTTCCCCTCGCGGTCCTGCTCTCGGGGGCAAACACCCACGACAGCAAGATGTTCGAAACTCTTCTGGACGCCGTTCCATCCCTACGCACTGGACGGCGAGGACGACCACAACGAAGACCCGATAAGGTGCACGCTGACAAAGCATACGATTCCGCACGGTGCCGTCAAGCCTGCCGCGCCCGCGGTATCCAACCGCGCATCGCTCGTCGGGGGATCGAGTCGAGCGAGCGTTTGGGCCGCCACCGTTGGGTCGTTGAACGGACGCTCAGTTGGTTCAACGGCTTCAGGCGACTTCGTTGGCGCGGGGAGCGTGACGCTGAGCGCTTCTTCGGACTTCATCTGTTGGCTTGCACATTGCTGTGCGCTCGCGCCCTCGAGCGGCATGTTGCATGAGGGGTGGCGTGATATCGGAGGCAAAATAGTAGGGTGGATTCTGGCATCGCGAAACTGGTCGAACACCTCATCGCGGCTCGTCGTCAAGGCGATATCGGCCACCTCATCACTCAAGTTCGGGTTCTGGACGACAAGTCTCGGCAGGAGGCGCTGAGTCTCGCTTGGCGCCGCATGCAAGAAACTCAAGGGCAGGACCAGGAAGAGGCGCTGGATGTCGGTCGCATGATCGTTGGGGACGCCCCGACCTCCTTCTTGAATGAGGTGCTCATCGCACCTTTCCCGGATGATTTGAAGATACATGCGTGCTGGCTTTTGGAGGGGTGGGGTGACGCGTCATCTCTCCTTGCCCTCCAACAACTGCTGCACTCGCCAGCTGGGTCGAGTGTCAAACAAGCGGCACTTCTTCCGCTTGCGATGATCAAAGACGTGAGCGTCGACGACGTGCTCTTGGAAGCGACTTTGGATGACGACGAGGCTGTGACGGAGCTGGCACGCGAGCTACTCGAGGAGCGGCGGAGATGAGGCCTTTCCCTGACTACCCCTCAAAACGGGGCATGAGTGTGCTCAAGGCGCGCCAGGATGCGCCGGACGGATGCAGCAGAAGATCTTGGAGATGATCAAGCCCGAGTCGAAACACGGACACCGCACGGTGTCCGTGTTTCTTTACTTTGGTCGCCGTTCGACGTGCTACGACCTCGCCCGTCACGCACGCCCAGATGAAGGCGACGCTGACGACCGTCAGGAGCGAAGACACTCGTTCGGCGCGTGTCAGACCCGTATCTTCCAGGTTGAACCCTCTGGTTTTCAACGCGGCGTGCAGATTCTCTGTTTGCCAGCGCAGGGCATACCGGCGCATGTTCGGCAGGGCGCGGCCCCGATACGCCAGGTACAGCATTTCACCGGCTGCGTTTTTCGTGGCCGCCACCCGCAGATTCACACCGTAGATGCGGGTCTGGCGATGCCAGACCCTGACTTCACCCACCTGAAGGTTCTTGAAGACTGCCCAGACCGGCATGCAGTACGCGCCGATCGTAGCGCGAGCTGGGAGACGAATGCAGGGCGCAATCCCGTGCTGGTCGAGGAATCGAAACCAGTGCTGCCCAATGAATTCACGATCCGCGAGCAGGCACCGGATCTCCCGATCTGGGCAGAGCTTCAGGAAGCGCTCCACGAGCGCTTCCCGGACACAGGAACGACTGGCCCCCCCGTGCGGGAGCAGTGTCCACATCAGCGGCAAACTGAACCCGTTCCACACGGCAGAGAGCAGGACAATATTGACGTCCTGCTGTCCAAGTTTCCAGTTGGTGCGGTCGAGAATGAGGTCGACTGGGCCGGGCGGGAGAAAGGACAAGGCGAATCGGGGGAACAGCGCCTCAGGAAACGGGAACTGGACGAACCGGCAGAGCCGCTGATACCGAGTCGTCAACGAGCCTGGGAGAGCGACGTGTGTCTTCAAGCTGTACAGGACGACGGTGCGCGCCTGAATGACCGCCAGGATCAGTGCCGTGAAGACGACGAGGCGGCGGGCGTCCACAGGGAAAGCAGACCGCAAGGCGGTCTGCAAGGTATCGTGAGGTGGTCGGTTCCCAAGGGTTTTCATCGCAGAAATACCGTACAGGAGCCGACTTTCTGCTGCCTACTGTGCGTTTTGAAGGGTAGTCAGGTCGTTGACACTTAGGAGCTCGGGTGGACTGGAAGCCCCTCGCTCTCACAGGCGCTGTTTGCCGGTGGACACCGTACTTTCGGAAACGCTGGGCACTTGGGCGGGCCTTTTTGGAACTAGCTCGTTTGCGGTGAGAAGCTGCTGGGCACACAAACGCCGTTCTTGCGGTGGTTGATGGGTCAAGCTGAAGATTCGCCATACACGGAGTACTTCCCAACTCGGTCTTCCGTCGCTCGCTCATACCGGAATAAATAAGAGAGGGCCCCCACACCGGGGGCCCTCTTCGCCGTCAATTGCAATGAGACACTCCAACAATTCACCAACTGTCGCTTCGCCTCCAGCGTCTGGCGCTCAAACGCGTGCCCCAGTAAGGGTGGTCCGGCCAGAGCGTCTTGCGCGTGATCGAGCCTTCCGCACAGCGTGGGTGCATTATTTACCCCGAATGTTTGAGCCGAAGCGGCCCACGACCTCACTTCCGCCGAACAAGCTCCCACTCATTGACAATCGCTTCCTGGGGCCACTCGAAACGCTCGCGTACGATTCCGAGCCCAGCAACCCACCAGCGGTCGAAAGTGATCGCATCTGTAGCCGTACGAACTACGTAACACGGCCGTTCTTCCCACTTCGTCACGTCTAAGAGCGACAGTTGCCCATCTTCTAATCGGTCACTCTTGGCAACCGTCTGACCATGCTCAGCTGCTGCTGGCAACTCAAGGACAGGGCTAGACGATCGCACATCGTCGCCATTCTCACTGCGAGGAATCTGGGCTCCGTGGCAGTAAATTCCGTCCGGGGCCACCAAATACACTTCTTTGGTTTCTCCGGCTTCGGAGTCGCCCATTGAACTAATGACCTCGAATCGTTGGTCATCAATTTGAGAGACTTTTCGGTGCAATTCCTGTCCAGTCGCCATCTGGAAAACGAACTCTCCAGGAACCAAGAACTCAGTTGGGTTGATTTGCATTGTCGCCCACCGCCTCAATATTTTTTGAGGGGCACGAGAGGCCCCTCAAGTTACTCATCCAAAGCTATTGACTGTTGGCCTCGCACACTGCCGTACAAGCAATGTAGCACGCGGCAACAAGCGGCGGCGAAACTGCACGTGGGCACAGCAGTGAGCATCTCAAGAAACAATCCAAAAGGTCCTGCGGTTCCGCCTCACCAGCGTTTTCCTCTACGAGGGCTGCCCAAGCAGCATCAGCGGACACCGGGGTGGACGCGGCGCTGCCAGTGGTGGAGACGCTCACCTCCGGCAGGTTTGCCCCAACCAAAGCTCCTGCTGGAGCACTCGAAGCCGCGTCTCCAGCTTGCGCCTGCGCGACTGCCCCCCACCCCACGACAGGGCCAAAAGAACGAAGACACTGACAAATCCTTTCATGATTTCTCCCTTCGCAACCTTCGTAGACATCACCTAATGGGTATCTTCTGCAAAGATGTGTTGCCTGTGCCTGATCCAGTAAGTCTCCATGTGATCTCCCCAAGTTCATTGATGAGTATGAATGTCGGCGTTGCTTTGACGTTATACTCATTATATATTTTTCGATTACTTAACTCATCAGATAAAATATCTATGTTGTTTTTTGCGCCAGCACTCTTAAATTGAGATTGCGTTTCGCTTATATTACTTGGAGCGATCACAAACATCCGCAGACTTGGCTTGTCATAGCTTAACTGGATGACTTTAGGCAATTCTTGCCTGCAAAATTCACAATCAAATTGATGGAAGACCAGCAATGTATACCTGGAGTCAATCCAAGCCACACCTTCTATTGGCGTAGCTCTGGCGCCGGGGGCACCTTTGGCGTACAACACAGTTTTCAAATCACCTTGAGAAAATTCACTTGCCAACTTCTCCAATTCCTCTAATGACAGTAGACCTTCGTAGAATCCCCGAATGACACTCCCTGAGTCGACAAATACGATTGCAGGGATGGATTTTAAGCCGTACTGGACGGCGATTTTGGCGTCCCTGTCCTCTTGTACTTCCGCAGTTATAGAGCTGCCAGCCAGCAGAGTTCTTCGAGCGACCGCTTCATCTGGAACGATGAGCGAAACTCGGATGCCGCCAAGTTGCTTCTGTATTACGGCCAAATGCGAGATTTGTAATGCACAGGATGAGCAGTCCGGTCTGACAAATAGATAGATGGTCGGCTGGACAGCCGAAGTACTCATGTCCTGTTTAAAGGATGAGCCATGTAGATCACCTCTCGTTATGCCAGCGAAAGCCTGTGCTGATGAGACAAGCAGGCAGACGAAGAGACAAATGAGCGCAATGGCACGCATTGAAGTACCCCCGATGTCTTGAATTTCGATGAGCGTAACAGTCTCAGCTCGACTGGTTGGCGCAAGTGTGGAGTCATGGCGGAAGTTAAATAAATAATTAATGTTTTAGAACATAACTTTAAACATTAAACTGTTTGAACTAAAGGAACGTAATTTTATGGTGTGACTTCCTGTGGCGTGATTTCCTGTAAAAAAGATTGAATGCCGTTTAGCACAAAAGCTGGGGAGGCTTATTGCTGACTACCCCTCAAAACGGGGCATGAGTGTGCTCAAGGCGCGCCAGGATGCGCCGGACGGATGCAGCAGAAGATCTTGGAGATGATCAAGCCCGAGTCGAAACACGGACACCGCACGGTGTCCGTGTTTCCTTACTTTGGTCGCCGTTCGACGTGCTACGACCTCGCCCGTCACGCACGCCCAGATGAAGGCGACGCTGACGACCGTCAGGAGCGAAGACACTCGTTCGGCGCGTGTCAGACCCGTATCTTCCAGGTTGAACCCTCTGGTTTTCAACGCGGCGTGCAGATTCTCTGTTTGCCAGCGCAGGGCATACCGGCGCATGTTCGGCAGGGCGTGGCCCCGATACGCCAGGTACAGCATTTCACCGGCTGCGTTTTTCGTGGCCGCCACCCGCAGATTCACACCGTAGATGCGGGTCTGGCGATGCCAGACCCTGACTTCACCCACCTGAAGGTTCTTGAAGACTGCCCAGACCGGCATGCAGTACGCGCCGATCGTAGCGCGAGCTGGGAGACGAATGCAGGGCGCAATCCCGTGCTGGTCGAGGAATCGAAACCAGTGCTGCCCAATGAATTCACGATCCGCGAGCAGGCACCGGATCTCCCGATCTGGGCAGAGCTTCAGGAAGCGCTCCACGAGCGCTTCCCGGACACAGGAACGACTGGCCCCCCCGTGCGGGAGCAGTGTCCACATCAGCGGCAAACTGAACCCGTTCCACACGGCAGAGAGCAGGAGAATATTGACGTCCTGCTGTCCAAGTTTCCAGTTGGTGCGGTCGAGAATGAGGTCGACTGGGCCGGGCGGGAGAAAGGACAAGGCGAATCGGGGGAACAGCGCCTCAGGAAACGGGAACTGGACGAACCGGCAGAGCCGCTGATACCGAGTCGTCAACGAGCCTGGGAGAGCGACGTGTGTCTTCAAGCTGTACAGGACGACGGTGCGCGCCTGAATGACCGCCAGGATCAGTGCCGTGAAGACGACGAGGCGGCGGGCGTCCACAGGGAAAGCAGACCGCAAGGCGGTCTGCAAGGTATCGTGAGGTGGTCGGTTCCCAAGGGTTTTCATCGCAGAAATACCGTACAGGAGCCGACTTTCTGCTGCCTACTGTGCGTTTTGAAGGGTAGTCAGGGCCTTTCCACGATCGGCGGACGTCAATTTGAATGCGTTCGACGCTGGATGGAGTTGTGAAACGAGTTCTAAGCTGCCTCAATACCTCTCTGTGGCGACTTAAGTTTGAATAATTGGCAATCAATGCATTCCAACCATTGGACCTCCCTGCGGAGTGCACATGATACGGACGACGGTGCGATTGAACACTGCATTACTGAGGTCGGGTACGTTTCAGATGGTTGCGACTCACCCATACGGAATGACGGCGGAGATGTTTATGGCGTCCAGTATGGTTTTTGATCGATAATTACTTAATAAGTATTACTCAAGAAGAATCTCGTAGATTCATTAATGTATCTAGTGCATTTTTATCTGAGATAGCAATTCAAAATCTAAGTAATGATATGCCGTTGTAAAAGATTCATCCGAGGGGAAAATTAGAATTCTGACGCCTGAATTGGCAATAGCCATCGCTAGTTTTCTATACAATGCTTCATCTAAGTTGATTACACTTCCATTGCTACTAAATGTGTCTCTCTCTTCGGAATCGTATATATAAATGATGTAATCCTTCGTGATGGGGAATATAAAATTGAAGGAAAAGGCATCAGATCCGATATCGTAGGTTTTATTCATAAATGTATTTAGATCAAATGATGCACCTTCTTCATTATTGTAGAAAGGTATAACGGGGTTATCGCTGGTAAATATTGGGAATTCGTTTGAACCTTTTAATATTACCCACTTCGCAGATAATGCTCTTCGGGTAAATCTTTCAATTCGATTCCTATTAAACATATATCTAATATGATCTATTTTTGATTCTTCGGATCTTCGCTCTTTTGGCAATTCTTGTGGAACTCTCACAAACTGAAAATAAATGTACACCACGCAGAGTTCTTTAAATCTTTCGATGCTAATTCTACCATTCCCTAAGTCTGCACAATATTCTGGAAATTTGCTGGGCCTTGAATCTGCGTGTTCAGAAAAAAATTTTTCAATAACATTATCATCCACTTCAATGCTAAAAATGGAAGGATTTGCTTTATAGAAATCATCCTCAGCTGCAATCTGATTATTGGCTTTGCCTAAGCGCTTTGAATTGCTCAGCTTATCATATACAACAAAGTTGCCACTTTCATTATTTAAAAAATTTCTTAGATAACTTTTAGGTACATAATGTTGTTTCTGTCCCATACATCAAAAATATACTCCATCCCGTTTAGGGTTGGCTCAGCACCTGACACTGATGTCCTGTCGGTTGGGAACGGCATTCCGAGGAGCCGTAGGCAGTCCCAGAAGAGCTCGCCGCCCCACCCCGCCGGTTGATTTAGGATCTGCCACCCGATCCGAGTCACGCTCACGACCGCTCGGCCGCGTACGAGGTCGAAATGCTCGTCAGCCTGGACGCCGACACGCACCCATGCGAGCCCGCTCACCTGACACCACGTGAGTGGGTGAGCTTGTGAGCACAGATGTCCAGCCGTTCCCCACCGATCACCTCTCCCCTCCCCGAGGTCACCCTATGAAGAAATTCCACCTGCCTCTCCTGGCCACTGCCCTGCCTGCCCTGCTCGCCGCGTGCGCGGACGACGTGGATCTCGACGGGTACGGCCGCCGCGCGTTCCGCACCGACGCGGAGTGCCGCGTGGCGTACAAGCGCGAACTCCAGCGCGGCCTCACCAACCCCTGCGCGGGTGAGCGGGTCGG
Source organism: Deinococcus sp. JMULE3 (assembly GCF_013337115.1). Lineage (NCBI taxonomy): Bacteria > Thermotogati > Deinococcota > Deinococci > Deinococcales > Deinococcaceae > Deinococcus > Deinococcus sp. JMULE3. Next base: position 85,675 of record NZ_SGWE01000003.1, on the reverse strand, counting down.
CAGCAGCGGCCGCGTCATCTACTGGGGGCCGTACACCAGCCGCGGCGCCAGCGGCACGTCCTACCTCGGCTACGACCAGACCGGGAAGGTCGCCCGCAGTGGCCTGCAGCTCTCCCCCACCGGCCGGGTCAACACGTACAGCGCCCCGACCGTCAGCCGCGGCGGGTTCAGCAGCAGCGCCCGCGCGGGCAGCACGGCGGCCAGCTGATGGCCCGGTGCAGCGGCGCCGAGCGCCGGGCCACCCGCCGGCAGATCGAGGATCGGCAGGGCGTGCAGCGCGTCGAGCAATCGCAAAGTGCGGCGCGGATCCTTTCCGATCAACCGCAAAGTGACCCCCCGGCGCTCGAGGCGCAACCGCCAGTCGAGATCCCGGTGCAGGCCCCCGACCCCCGCCCGGCTGGGCAGGTGGTGGGTGAAGCGCTGCGGGCGGCCTCGCGCCGTCCCCGCCCCACGGTCTCCCTCCCGCCGTCCCTGGTGCCGCAGCCTCTGCCGGAGCGCGCACGGGACGCCCACCCCGCCTACGGGCTGACCACGGGACAGTGGGTGCTGCTGGAACTGACCCGGGAGAGCATGCGCACCGCCGCCCCGGACTTCCCGGCCGTGAACCAGACGCTGAGCGACCTGCAGGACCTGGAGCAGCTCGCCCGGCGGATTCTGGAGTTCCGCCCCTGACCGCGTGGGAGCGAATCAACCTGCCCGCGTGACACCCCGCTCCCTTGACACCTCGCTCCCGTGACATCACGACATCATGACAGCGTGCTAGCCTGCCCGCGTGACTGCTAGCCTGCACGCCCTCCTGCACGCACGGGAGCCCGTATGACCACCCGCACCCGCGCGAAGTCCAGCCCGACGCCCACCCACCTGCCCTGCCCGGTTCGCGGCTGCGGGGCCGTGGTGCGCCGGGCAGGGGAGAGCGCCGAGCACCTCGAACCCCACCAGATCCAGATCACGGCCAGCCGCGCCACACACCCCTTCCCATGCGTCTGCCCGCGCGCGGCGCTGCTCGAAGCGGGCCGCACCTCCACGGGCGAGTGGACCCTCGCGGAAGTGCGGCCCAGCCAGGAGCACCGCGAGCATCACAACCTGATCGCCCACGCCCTGGTCACCGGGCAGGCCTTCCGGGACCGCGCCGGGTACAGCCCCACCAACCGCGCCGCCGACCCGAACAGCGCCGGGATGGTCGACGCGTTCATGGCCGGGCACAACGCCGCCATCCAGGCGTGCGTCGCCCTGAGCACGGGCCGCGTCGCCGACGCGCAGCGCCTCGCCGAGCGGGCCCTGGCCGCCAACGCCGCGTACCAGGGGCACGCCCGCGCCGTGAAGCGCGCCCGACGCGCCGACGCCCAGGTGGGCCGCTGGCACAACGCCGAGCGGTTCTGGATCAAGTTGCCCGTCACCGTGCCGCCCGTGCCGGGGCAGTCGCCCGCCGCGCCGGTCCTGCGCCGCTTCCAGTTCGAGTTCCTCGCGGTGTGGGGCACGGCCCTGACGCTGCCCGGCGCGGCCGACCGGGCAGGGGAGAGCACGGTGCAGCGCGGCAGCAACAGCCTCACTGTCCTGAACGGCCCGGACATCGAGCGGGACAGTGGCATTCAGGTGGGCGTGGACGGCTGGCGGCAGCTGATCGACCTGCTCACCCGCTTCGACGACCCCGGCAAGAGCGGCAAGGCGCCCGACCCGCTGGAACTGGTGTGGCACCGCGACGGGGAAGGCCTGAGCCTGCGCCGCCACATCAAGCAGCGGTACCCCCGCGCCGTGCACGCCCTGGAGGCGGTCCGCCGCACGCTCACCCCGGTCCCGGAGCGCCAGAAGGGCCGCGGCGACGAGCCGGACGTCCACTGGGAAGCCAGGACGCCGCAGTGGGTGTATGACGCGATCAGCGACCCGATTGAGCGGGAGGAGGACCAGATCACGGACGTCGTCTATGGTCTCGCCGACGCCCTGGACTCCTACACGCACGGCGTGCCTGTCGTGCACGACCTCGAAACGTAGGCGCCGCATTGACCGCGCCCGAACATTCCCCTAGACTCGCATTACTCTGCCCTCAGTCCACTCTCAGGCACGCCCAGCGCGTGCCTGCGCTGCTTTTCCAGCCTGACTCGTGACCGTTCACCCGCACACAGGCGCTCACGCTGTCATGCTCACACGCTCACGCGCCTACCGTTCGACCTGCACGCACGCGAGCACGTTCACACGCCGTCACGTCCGCCCGGTAACATGGCCTCACCCGAGGCCACGAGCCTGGAAGCAACGGCCTCGGGATTCCAAAAATTGTGGAGGAATCACCGTGGAGGATAGCAGCAGCGGCGACCCGCACAGGGCCGTCGAGATCAACGTCGTTCGGAACACCAGCACCGGCGAGTACCGGGTGATCATGAACATGCACCTGACCACCGCCACGTCCGTGCTGGACGATCTGGAACGCAGCGCCACCAGCCCCTACGCCCGCACCGTCGCGGGCAGCCTGCGCGAGGTCCTGACCGGCGCGGGCCTGATCGACCGCCCCCCCCGCCACACCAACTGACCCCCCCCCCACCCGCCCCGCCAGCCCCGTGCCGGCGGGGCGGGCCGCATTGGAGCCCATGACCCCGACCCCGACCGCCCGCCTGCTGAACGACCAGACCGAACTCGTGCCGGTACACGACCTCAAACCCCACCCGCTCAACCCGAATCGCAACAATCCCGAGGAGATTGCCGAGAGCATCCGCGCCTCGGGCTGGTGGGGCACCGTCACGGTGCAGCGCAGCACCGGGCAGATCCTGGTCGGCGAACACCGCTGGCGCGGCGCGATCCTCGCCGGGCTCACGCACGTGCCGGTCTTCTGGGTGGACGTCGACGACGACCGCGCCCGGGTCATCCTGCTGGCCGACAACCGCTACGCCGAACGCGCCACGCGCGACCCGGAAGCGCTGCGCCGCCTGCTCGACCAGCTGCGCGCAGGCCAGGGCCTGGACGGCACCGGGTACAGCGAGGCGGACCACGACGCCCTCCTGACCGAACTGGCCGGAGAGGTGCAGCGCGAACTCCTCACCGACGAGGATGACGTCCCGCCCCTGCAGGCCACGCCCGTCACCCGCCCCGGCGACCTCTGGACGATCGGTGAGCATCGCCTAAGCTGTGGGGACAGCACCGACCCCCACCAGCTCCAGCGGCTCACCGCGGGCCTGCAGGTGCGGCTGGTCTGGACCGACCCTCCGTACAACGTGAACTACGAGGGCAAAACCAAGGACCGGCTGAAGATCCAGAACGACGCGATGACCCCGGAGCAGTTCCGGCAGTTCATCGCGGCCGCCATGAGCGCCACGGCCAGCGTCATGCAGCCCGGTGCGTGCATCTACGTCGCCTACGCCGAGGTGGAAGGCGTCGCGTTCCGGCAGGGCTTCGACTCGGCCGGACTGAAGTACTCGCAGACCATCGTCTGGGTGAAGAACGCCGCCGTCATGAGCCGCCAGGACTACAACTGGCGGCACGAGCCCATGCTGTACGGCTGGAAGCTGGGCGCCGGGCACTACTTCGGGCAGGACTTCACCAACACCACGGTGATCGACGGCAGCGCCGACCTGACCAAGCTCAGCAAAGGCGAGCTGGTGGACCTTCTCACCCAGATCCGGGACTTCAGCACGGCCATGTACGAGAACAAACCCACCCGGAACGACCTGCACCCCACCATGAAGCCACCCAACCTCATCCGCCGGATGATCCTGAACTCCAGCAGGCCAGGCGACATCGTCATGGACCCCTTCGGGGGGAGTGGCAGCACCATGCTCGCCGCCCACCAGGCAGGCCGGATTGGTGTCCTCAACGAACTCGACCCGCACTACTGCGACCAGATCATCCGCCGCATGCGAGACGCGACCGGGCTGATCGCCACCCGCCATGACGGCCGCACCTTCCACGACCTCGAACAGGAGCCCAGATGACCCCCAAGATCCAGAGTCACCGCCTCGGCCAGCACGACATCCAGCACCTCGCCACCCTCGCGTGGGACCGCAACCCCAGGCGGCACGACCTGGAGGCCATCGCGGCCAGTCTCGGAAAATACGGGTACGGCTCCCCGATCCTGATCGACGACACCAGCGGCCGCATCGCCGCCGGGCACGGCGTGCTCGCCGCGATGCTCATCGACCAGGCCGAAGGCCGCAAGGCCCCACGCCGCGTCACGGTCGTCGGCGATCAGTGGCAGGTCGTCACCATCCACATCCAGCTCAACCCCGGTGAGGTGGACGGCTACGCCCTGAGCGACACCCGCACGAAGGAACTCGGCGGGTGGGACGATGCGCTGCTGCTCGACGTGCTCGAAGAACTCAGCCACCTCGACCCCACCCTGTACGGGACGGGCTTCACGCCCACGGACCTGGAGATGCTGCAGGAGAAGATCGGCGGCGAACTGCCCGCCAGCTTCCACGCGGTACCTGACCCTGACCCAGCCCGCCTCGCGGCCCCGGCCCCCACCCCCGCTATGCCGCCCAGCGCCCCGACCGCACCCGCCGCGGGCAGTGCCCCCCAGGCCGCCCACGCGCAGCCCGCCGCGCACGCCCCCACCCTGCCGCCCGCCAGCCTACCCGCCCCGGCGCTCCGGACCCTGACCTGCCCGCACTGCGGCGAGACCATCCAGGCGTGACGCCCTGGTTCATCAGGCAACCCAGCTACCCGGCAGAACTCCAGCGGGCCTGGGCAGACGCCACCGCCCCCCGCGCCCCGGACGCCCCGACCGTCATCAGCACCTTCGCCGGACGGGGCGGCAGCAGCACCGGCTACCACATGGCCGGGTACCACGAACTGCTCGCCGTCGAATGGGACCAGCACGCCGCCGACACCCTGCGCCTGAACTACCCCGCCCTGGACGTCTACCACGGGGACATCGCGCAGCTGAGCGTCGCCGAGGTCCTGCGCCGCACCGGCCTCCGACCCGGCGAACTCGACCTGTTCGACGGCAGCCCGCCCTGCCAGGGGTTCAGCATGACCGGCACGCGGCAACTCGACGACCCCCGCAATCAGCTGTTCCGCGAGTTCGTCCGTCTCCTCGACGGACTCCAGCCCAGGGTGTTCGTGATGGAGAACGTGCGCGGCATGGTCACCGGGCAGATGATCCAGATCTACCAGGAAGCCATCGACGCGCTGCGCACCGCCGGACCCGGGTACCGCACTGTCAGCGGCCTGATCAACGCCAAGTACCTGGGCGTCCCGCAGTCCCGCACCAGACTCATCGTCATCGGCGTGCGTGAGGACCTCGGCATTCAGCCCACCCTGCCCTCACCGCAGACCGGCGTGATCACGGTTCGGCAGGCCCTCCACGGACTGCCCGACGTGCAGGACGGCATGAAACTCCACGACAAGTGGCTCCCGGTCTGGGCCCGCACCGGCGACGGCCGTAGCTTCAAGGACCTGCACCCGCGCGGCCACATGTTCAGTCACAGCAAGATCCACCCGGACCGGCCCGCCCCCACCATCCTCAAGACGGTCGGCGTGCAGCGCGACGGCCGCGCGAACAACGGGCTGTACCACTGGCGCTGGCCGCGCCTCATGACCATCCCCGAACTCAAACGCCTCGGGTCGTTCCCTGACCCGTACCAGTTCGCGACCACCGGCGACCCGATCGACGACTTCGTGAACGCCTGGAACGGCATCGGCAACAGCGTCCCCCCGCTCATGACCCGCGCCATCGCCCAGCACATCCGGCAGACCATCCTCACCCCCGGAGACCGATGAACGACAACATCCAGCGCGAACTCGTGCAGCGCACCCCCTGGACAACCGAGCAGATCCAGGCACACCTCCAGCAGCACCCTGGCCTGAGTGCCATGCAAGTCCGCCAGCTGGTCACGCTCGCCAACGACGGCTGGACGCCCACCCGCGCCTTCGCCCAGCTCAGAGCAGCCCGGCGCTAACCCACCCCCCAGCGGCCCGCCTCCCACCCCGGAGCGCGGGCCGCACCCCACCCATGCGAGGTGATCACCGTGGCCACCCCCGGCCGGAAAACCAAACTCACCGCCGACGTCCAGTCGAAGTTCCTCCGCGCCATCCGCGCCGGGAACTGGATCGAAACCTGCTGCGACTACGTCGGCATCAACCCCGACACGTACTACGAGTGGATGAAACGCGGCGAGAAGTCCGGCGACGGCAACACCATCTACCGCGAGTTCCGCGCGGCCGTGCTCGAAGCCCGCGCCAGCGCTGAGATCGAAAGCGTCGCCCGCATCCGCGTCAGCGGCCAGAAAGGCAACTGGAAGGCAGACGCGTGGTACCTCGAACGCAGCCACCCAGAACGGTGGGGCAAACAACGCACCAGCGTCGAACTCAGCGGCCCCGACGGCGAAGCCCTCCCCGCCGCTCCCGCCGCTGTCGTCATCATCCCCAGCAACGGCCGCAGCGACGGCACCTGATCCACTCCCAGCCAAGCGAGGTGAACCCCGTGGCCCCCAGGAAACACACCCCCAAGCGGAGCCCACGGGCACCCGCCAAAACAGAAAAAACACCGCCCAGCCCGAAAAAAGACATCGAGCTGACCCCCCAGGAAACCGAATTCCAGGCCAAACTCCGCCTCTGCACCCCCCGCGAACGGCTCTTCATCCGGTACAAACTGGAAAAGAAGAACAACACCGAAGCCGCCCGCCTCGCGGGCTACAGCGAACAGACCGCCCACGTGCAGGGCAGCCAGGTCTTAAAGCGACTTAGAGTCTGGGAAGCGTACCTCGCGGGCCTCGACGCGAACGGCTTCGGCGCGCATGACATCCGCGGGGACATCCAGGACCTGCGTACGTTCGACCGCTCTGAGATCGAGCGGGAGATCCAGGTGCCGGCAGAGGAGTACGTGTCCCGGCGCGTGGCGGATCTGCTGCCGCTGGTGCAGCGGAAACTGGACGCGCTGCGGTCGTACGTGAACGGACAGGAGGGGGTCGACGAGGCCACCCTGAAGCTCCAGGGGGAGCGGCTGCTCGCGCTTCAGAGAGAGGCGATGGAGTACGTCGAGGTTCTGGCGGTGAATCCGGACGCGACGCGCGTGACGCTGGAGACCGTGATGGTCACCAAGCGCGTGCTCTGCTACGAGCTGGCCATGCAGAAGGGCCTGACCCGGTACATCAAGAGCGTGAAACCCACGAAGTACGGGGACGTGATCGAGGTGTACGACTGGCTGGACGGCGTGGAGATGGGCGCGAAGGTGCTGGGGATGTTCAAGGAACGCCACGAGGTCACGGGTGAGAACGGCGCGCCGCTCACTGCTGCGACCGTGGTGGTGCTGCCCAGCAACGGGCGGGACGGGGGCGCGCCGTGACGCGCCGGAAGGGGGGTGAACCCCAACCCCCAGCAGTGAAAGAGCTCAGGCCGCAGCCTGGGCCGCAGACGCAGTTCTTCGAGTCGCCCGCCGACATCGTGATCTACGGCGGCGCTGCCGGGGGTGGCTAGGTAAGTCCTGGTCCCTGCTGGTCGAGCCGCTCCGGCACATTCACAACCCGAAGTTCGGCTGCGTGATCTTCCGCCGGGAGGGCGTGCAGATCTTCAACGAGGGCGGTCTGTGGGACGAAGCGTCCCAGCTGTACCCGATGTTCACGGCGCGCAGCAACCGCAACGAAAAGACGTTCTTCTTCCCGAGCGGCGCGAAGATCGGCTTTGATCACCTCCAGCGGCAGGATGACGTGCAGGCCTACCAGGGCTCGCAGATCGTCCTGATCGAATACGACGAGCTGACGCACTTCCTGGCGTCGCAGTTCTGGTACATGTTCAGCCGGAACCGTTCGACGAGCGGCATCCGGCCGTACATCCGCGCGAGCACGAACCCCGACCCGGACTCCTGGGTGGCGGACCTGATCGCGTGGTGGATCGATCAGGACGAGCTGCTCCCGGACGGCGAACCGAACCCCCGGTACGGCTTCCCGATCCTGGAGCGCGGCGGCGTGCTCCGGTACTTCGTGCGCGAGGGCGGCGTGATGATCTGGGGCGACACGCCCGAGCAGGTGCTGGAGCAGATCCCGCACGCGGGCCTGAGCGCCGAGCAGGTCAAGAGCCTCACGTTCATCCCGGCCAGCCTGCAGGACAACCAGGTGCTCGTGAACGCCGACCCGGCGTACCGCGCGAACCTGATGGTGCTGGACACGGTGGAGCGGGCCAAGCTGCTCGACGGGAACTGGAAGGCCAAGGCGAAGGAAGGGACGCTGTTCCGCCGCAGCTGGGTGCAGTTCGTGGACGCCGCGCCCCGCGCAGCCCGCCGCATCCGCTACTGGGACCGCGCCGCGACCGAAGTCACGAAAGACAGTCCGGACCCCGACTGGACCGTCGGGGTGCTCATGGCGATCGCCGAGGACGGCCTGATCTACATCGAGGACGTCGTCCGCTTCCGCGGCGGCCCCATGACCGTCGAGCAGATGATCCTCGCGACGGCCGAGATGGACCACCAGACGTACGGCCTGAACGTCACCATCGGCATCGAACAGGACCCCGGATCAGCCGGGAAGTCCGACGCGGCCAATTACGTCCGCCTGCTGTCCCGCTTCAACACGCGGGTCTTCCCGGTCAGCAAGGCCAAGGTGGTGCGGTTCGGACCGTTCAGCGCCCAGGCGGAAGGGAAGAACGTCCGTATCAAGCGCGCCGACTGGAACGAAGCGTACCTCCGCACCCTGGAGAAGTTCCCCACGCCCGGCGTGCACGACGACGACGTGGACGCCACCAGCGGCGCATACAACGCACTGAAAGACACCCCGCAACCCAAACCTCGTGCCGCCGCCGCCCAGCTCGGCCCCGGCAGTCTCGACTAGGAGGTGATCACCCGTGACAACGCTCTACGGCCCGGACGGCCAGCCCCTCCGGCGTTCGCAGGAGACCCGCGCGGTGCAGATCCGCGGCGGGCAGCCCCCCGCGTTCGACCCGACCATGTTCAACCCCGGCTGGCGTGACGGCGCGCCCAGCGCCGGCGCAGGCATCTACGGCCGGTACGGCTTCAGCCGCGCCTTCGCCCGGCAGACGTGCCGCACCCTGTACCACGCCAACGGCCTGTTCCAGATCGCCGTGGAGCTGGCCGCCGCGTTCCTCGTCGGGGACGCCATCCGGTACGGCACCCTGGCCGACAAGGGCCTCCAGCAGATCCTCGACGACTTCTGGATGGCGAACAGCCTGGAACACGTGATCAGCAGCCGCATGATCAACGAGTGGATGCTCGACGGGGAGCAGGCCGTGGTGTTCCCGACCGGCCCGGACGCCCCGCCGCCGGACGTGCCCGCGCTGATCGGCCTGATCGACGTGGACATGAGCGGGTTCACGGTGGACTTCAACACCCGGCGTGGCGCCACGCCGAGCGACATGGCGGAGCGGCTCAGTCTGGAACTGGCTGATCAGCAGAAACTCACCTGGGAGCAGGGGCAGTTCGTGTGGAACGCCCACAACGCGTTCTACAACGATCCGCGCGGCTTCCCGGTCGCGCTGGGCGCCGCGGACTTCGCCATCGCGTACGTGAACATGATGAACATGCGGCTGAACGTTCACCAGTTGCAGCAGCGCATCCTCGCGGTGTACAAGGCGTTCCTCGACCCGAACGGCGAGGACGCCAACGGCGTGCGGGACGGCGGCGTGCACGGCTGGCGGATGAAAGCCCTGGGCTTCCGGCACCTGCCCGAGCAGGGTGGCGTCATCCCGCTGATCCACCAGCCCGGGTACACCGACGCCAGTGGCGTGAAGTACGACGGCGTGAACGAAAGCCTGGACTTCCTGAAGCCCGCGCAGGGCGCCGCGGACGCCGCGCAGGACATGAAGCTCATCCTGCGCATGGTGGCCCTGACGATCGGCGGTATGCCCGAGCATTACTTCGGCGAGGGCGGCGGCGCCACCCGCACCACCGCCGAGGCCATGGGCCTGCCCAGCATCCGCCTCGCGAACAAACGCCAGGCGGCCTTCCGGCACACCATCGTCCGCACGCTCCGCGCCGAGGTGATCCGCCGGGGCGGCCGCGACCGCCGGTGGCAGGCCAGCAAAGGCAGCCGCCGCCGCGTGCCCATCGACCTGATCGACTTCCCCATCGAGTTCCCCGAGATCCGCGAGGAAAGCCTGGAGATGATCATCCGCCGCGCTGAATTCGCCGCGACACACGGGTACGCCAGCGCGCAGACCCTCACCAGCGACATCGGCTTCGACGCCGCCCGCGAGAAGGAACGCGGCGCGACCGCCCTGCAGGACAACCCCCCGCCCGCACCGGGCACCCCGTGACGTGCCCCCAGCCGCCCCGAGCTCGCAGCCCCTGCCCCCGAGGTGCCCCTATGACCGACCCCATCGACGCTGCCCACGCCGCCCAGCTCGCCGCGCACGCCCAGCAGGGCCACGCGGACCGCAACCGGGAGGCGATCCGGCCCGCGCTGGAGCACGCCGACACCCAGATCCGCGACGCCGCCAGCGGTCCCGCGGGCCTGACCGGCGTGCAGCTCGACCTGCGCCCCTTTCACCTCAACCCGGACCAGCTGCTCGCCGTGCGCCGCGACCTGACCCGCCGCGGCTTCCAGGTGCAGCCGTTCGGTGGCGCTCAGGACGTCCTGAACATCGGCTGGTCCCGCGCCACGACGCGCGGCCCCGGCCTGCCCGGACAGCAGCACCTCGCCGAATAGGAGGCACCCTCGCATGAAAATCCGTAGTCCCTGTTTGACCGCCGCACTCGCCCTGGGTGCGGCGGCGTCCATTCGCCCCGTGCCGCCCGGCATGACTCTCCTGCAGGAGAGTGCCCCGGCCGCCCCACCCCGCGTCACGCCGGAAACCCTGCGGGAGCGCGGCGTGCGCGACGGGCAGACCGACAAGGGCGTCAGCCTGCACGAACGCGCCGTGCACCTCGGGAAGATCCAGGTGCTCGAAGCCGAAGGCGGCAGCGAGCAGGTGCCGTTCAAGGCGAACATCGCGGTGTGCGACATCATCAACCTCAACTGGCGCTTCTACCCCCGCAGCGCCTACGAGGGCGCCATCGCCCGCGCCCAGGCGGACATGCAAGTCGGGAAGCTCACCGCGCTCGTCGAACACCCCGGCTGGGAGGACGGCTGGAAGGGCAACCTCAAGGCCATCGGCGGCATCTGGACGAAGCTCAGCATCGAGGAGATGGACATCGAGTGGCCGCCCGGCAGCGGCAGCGTCGCCCGCCACGCCGTCGTGGTGGGGGAGGGCCTGTACACCCGCAGTGAAAGCGGGCAGCTCATCCAGCAGCTGATCGCGGATGGCGTGTTCGTCGGCATCAGCACGAACGGGTACAGCAGCGTCAAGTGGAAACGGTTCGGGGACCTCGGCATCGCCGACCCGACCGGCCTGCTCGACCCGGAAACGGAGATCTCCGTCACCGGCGACGACCTGACGTTCCTCACCATCGACTTCGTCGCGCTGCCCGCCAACGCCATCGGGCAGGTCACGGCCGAAAGCGGCGGGTTCGCCCCGCCCCCCACCAAGCCCCAGCCCGCGCCTCAGCCTGCCCCCACCCCAAGTCCGGCCCCCGCGCCGGCACAGGAGACCACCGTGAAACACCACCCCAAGATCACCGCCCTCACCACCCGCCTGGGCAGGAGCCTCGAACAGGTCAAGGCCGACCACCCCGCCGAATACCAGGCGGTGCTGGAAGAAATCGCCACCGAGACCGAAACCACCGCCGTCGAGGCCGCGAAGGTGCCCGGCCTGCAGGCCCAGGTCGTGAACCTCACGACCGAGCGTGACACGGCCCGCAGTGAACTCCAGACCGAACGCAGCAACGGCGTGCGCGAAAGCCGCACCCGCATGGTCGACGACGCCATCAAGGCCGCCAACCTGCCCGAACTCGCCCCCTACCAGGAAGGCGCGACCACCATCGACCTCGCCAGGGTGTGGCGCGACCAGCTCGTCGAAGCGGCCGTCAGCGCCACCAGCAACGAGGCCGCGCAGGGCGTCGTCACCAAGGAAGTCAGCCTGCGCCAGCACATGCTCGGCGGCCGCACCACCGAGAGCACCCAGCGCCCCGCTCCGAGCGGCCCGACCCTGCCCGGCGGCGACAACGACAACCCCGCCCAGCGCACCACCGAAGGCGTCGGCGCTGGCCTGCTCAGCAACGGCCTGATCCAGGGCCTGCGCAACTGACCACGCCCGCACCCGCACCGGCCCACCGCCCCTCACCGCCACGGAGGCACTCATGAACAACGCTGTGTACAAAGCTGAAACCGGGGAAGGCCTGAAGATCGCGCTGCCCCTCCCCCTGATCGCCACCAACGGCATCCCCACCACGTACGGCCCCAGCGGCCTGCGCGTCATCCCGCAGACCGACGTCGCCACCGCCGCCCTGCGCACCCTCGGCAAGGTCCCCCAGGGCCTGAAGAACGGCGAGGCCAGCTGCATCCTGCCCGGCATCACGCTGGTGCTCGACCTGGGCACGCTGCCCCCCGGCACGCAGGGCGGGCAGGGCATCTACCGCGCAGCCGACGGCGACCTGACCCTCACCGCGACCAGCGACTTCATCGGGTACGCCCTCCCCATCGCCGCGCCGCGCGGCGGCTGGGGCGTCGGCATTCCCGCCAACACCGCGCCGGTACCGCAGCCCGACCTGACCCCCGTCCAGCTCTGAACCACCGTCGCCCCACGCGCCGCCCCCACCCGGGCGGCGCGTTTCCGCACCCCGCCTCTCACGCCCCAGGAGGGCCCACATGTCCACCAACACCGACGTCGTCAGTCTCCGCTACGGCCTGCGCGAAGCCGCCAAGCACACCCCCCTGCTCCGCGGCGAAAGCCCCGACCGCCTCACCGCACTCACCCTCGCCATGCGCGGCACCAAACGCTTCTACGAAGGCTTCTACGGCCAGCGCTTCAAAGAGCAGCTGCGCAAGGGCGCCGAGCTGCGCCTCGACAACCCCAGGGCGTACGAGGCGGCGCTGGAACGCCACGCCGAGCACACCCGCGACTTCCCCGGCCTGCAGCGCCAGGTGCGCGCCCTGGAGACCATCACCAGCAGCGACCTGACCTACGCGATCGGCGCGACCCGCGAACTCGAACGCCTCGACCCGCTGCCCTCCTTCGCCACCGACCTGTTCATGCTGGTGCGCCGCCGCACCCGCACCGACCTCAGCCCCATCACGGCCGGCGGCGGCGTGAACCTCGCCCACCGCTTCCTGAACGTCCGCGCCGAGGGCACCACCCACACCCGGAACAGCTGGGTCGGGCGCGGCACCACGTACAGCCTCCTGAACCTCGAAGACGGCTTCGACCTCACCTGGGAAGCCGTGCTGAACAACAAGCTCGGCGAGTACGAGGACGCCCTGTTCGAACTCGGGCAGAACGGCGCCCGCACCCGCGCGTGGCTGATCCTCGACGCGATCCGCCGCGGCGGGACGTTCCTCGACCTGCCCGACGCGAACCTCGGGCCGAACATCAGCAACCTCGAAGCGGCCGACGCCTACCTCGGCGAGCAGCTGATCGACGGCCGCGTGTACAGCGCCAACCTGACCGACGTGTTCGTGCCCGGCACGTACCGCGCCGTCGCCCGCCGCGCCCTGACCGCCCCCACCGTGCAGATCGTGGGCGGCGCGAACGGCACCCCCACCCAGACGCCCAACGACAACCCCATGTACCAGAAGGGCGACCTGCACAGCGAGGCGATCATCACCGAGGCGCCCATCGACGCGGCCGACATCGCGCGCGGCATGAGCAACCGCGACTGGATCGTCGCCGACCGCAGCCTCCAGCCGGTCGAATTCGCCACGCTCGCCGGATTCGAAACCGGCCCCCGCCTGCTCACGAAAATCCCCGAGATCGTCGAATTCGACAACATGGGGTCTTTCGGCGAGCACATCATCTCCACGAAGGTCAGCGACGTCGCCGCCGCCGAGGTGCGCGCGAAGGAAGGCGTCATCCTCGTGCGCGGCCAGCGCAACTGATCCCCACCCCCGGCCCGACCGGCTGAACCCGCAGGTCCGTCCCCGTGACGGGCCTGCGTCCCTACTCCCGCCCAGGAGGCACCATGCCCGCACCGAAAAAGACCCACGTCGTCGTCAAGCCCCTGTGGCACGACAGCCGCTTCTACTACGAGAACACCCTCTTCCCGCCCGACGACCTCACCATCAGCGAGAGCCAGGTCGAGAAGTACGCCAGTGGGGGAGAGCAGGCTTTCCTGATCACCAGGGCCGAGAGTGAACGCCGGAAGAACCCCGAGGCGTACGACGCGCAGCAGCAGGCCCGCGCGCAGGCGGACGAACTCACCCGGCTGCGTCAGGAGAACGCGGACCTGCGCGCCGCCGGGACCAGCGTGGACTTCACGCCCCTCCACGCCCTGCTCGGCCCGGTCAGCAGCGTCGACGACATCCGCACCGCGACCGCCTCGCTCAAGACCGAACTTGCCACCGGGCACGGCACGCAGGCGGACAGGGACCGCGCCCTGGCCGAGAAGGACCGCGAACTGGCCAGCGCGAAGGCCGTGGCTGCCGGGTACGCCGCGCTGTACCCCACCAGGGCCGGCACGGAACTGCCCAGCAACTTCAGCCGCCGCGGCGTGCTCGCCACGTTCGGCCTGACCACCTACGAGAGCCTGCAGGGCTTCACCGCCGGGCAGCTCACCCAGCTGCCCGACATCAGCGACGACCAGGCCAAGAAGATCGTGCAGACCGTCGCCACGCACTTCCAGGGCTGACCGGGGTGACCGCCTCGGAAAACCCCCCGGCCCTGACGACCGTCGACCGCCTCGAGGGACTGTACGGCCTGACCGGCACCGACCTGGGCCTCGACGAGGCGGCGTTCACGCGGCGCGTCACGCTGTGGGAACAGCTGGCCGCCGAGCAGGGCGGCACGCCCCGGCAGCAGCAGGCGCGGGTCCGGGTCACCGCGCTGACCAACGCCATCACGGCCCTGATGCGCCGCGCCGACAAGTTCCGCGCGGAGGGCGACATCACGACCGAACGGGACATCCTCGGGCGCGTCGAGGTGTTCCAGGGCTGGCTCAAGGCAGCGGAAGCCGAGGCGGACCCCGCCAGCCCCAGCAGCGGCGGACCCAGGAGTGCCAACCCCGCCCCGGACATCACCGGGTACGGCATCGGGGGTGACCGGTGAGCCTCGCCCCAGATCCGGAACTGGCCGCCCTGCGCGCCGAGGCGGGCTGGGAGATCCAGGCGAACGCGGGCCTGATCTTCCGCCACCAGCTGACCTTCACCCTCGGGGAGCACACCTGGGAGGTCCGGTGCGGCGTGACCGACCCGCAGCGGCTCAAGCCGGACGAACAGTCCAGGTGGCGGGCCGTCGCCACGGAACGCCGCGTGCCGTTCGAGGACCTCCGCATCCTGAAGGTCCGCCCCCAGGACCGCCCCCCGTTCCCCGGCGCGGCCGCCACGGACTTCGACGACGGCACCCTCGAAATCCTGGAATACGGACAGGTGAGCGACTTCACCGGCATCCGCGTCGGCACCTGCGTCCTCCGGAGGCCGTGATGCAGAACGTCCCCCTCGACCTGCGCCGGAAGATCAGCGCCGCGCTGCCCGGCGTGAACGTCCTCCTGCCCGACGAGCAGCAACTCCCCCTGCAGGCCGCGCCGGTCGACGAACAGCGCCGCCCCGCCATCGGCGCCGGGGAACGCGGCCTCGGCGCGTACCTCGCCAGCCGCCCACTCGGATACGTCCAGATCGAGTGGCCGCGCCCCATCACCGGCGAGGAGTACTGGACGCCCGTCGCCGCCGTCGCCACCACCTCCACCGCCGCCGCCACCCTGGCCCACCAGATCCGCGAGGCGGTCGCCGGAGCGCCCGGCGACGTCAGCTGGTACGTCCTCCAGCAGCCTCCCGCCCTCACCCCCCTGCCGGGCCGCGCCGTGATGAGCCGCGCGGTGTACGCCATCGAACTCCTGCACGGCGAACTGCCACCCACCTGAACCCCGGAGGTTCCCCATGACCCAGACTGCTCCCTTCAAGGCCATGAACGCCACCACCGCGCACCTCGCCGCGAACCTGCTGCGCGAAGGTCGCGTCGTCCTCGTCGACCCGGTCGAACCTTTCGAGGGCATCACCGGATTCATTGACATGGGCCTGTTCCCTGAGGATGCCGTGATCGTCGCGGGCAGCGACGTCAGCCGCGACCCGATCCGCGCCCTGAACCCCGAGGGTGGCCCGCCCATCGTCGTGGACGAGGAAATCACGGACGTGACCGTCACGTACGAACTGCCCTGCCTCACCCCGGACGCCAACGTCCTGGCGCTGCATGCCGGAGCGCCCAGCGCCGAACTGACCGACCCCGATCTGGCGGGCGTCAAGATGGCGGCGTTCAACCCGGGCGCCAGCGTCCTCACCCGCGTGATCGTCATCGCCAAACGCCCCGGCATCGACCCGGACCGCGAGATCCGGGTGTTCTGGCACCAGCGCGCCGCCCTGCAGAGCAACGGCACGGACCGCCAGGGCACCCGCGATGTCCCGCAGTTCCTGGTGACGGTCCGCGCCTTCACCTACGAACTCGGCCCGGAATTCGCGGGCTTCGACGCGAACATCACCCCGTACGGCGCGGTCTTCACGCTGCCCCTGAGCAAACTGAACGCCCTGCTGCTCGCCCTGGACGGCGAGGCCCTCCCCGAACCTGCCGCACCCTGACCGCCGCGCCGCTCACGCCCCCCATTTCCCGGCGTGGGCGGCCCACCCCTCCGCTACCACCAACAGGAGAGCCATGATTTCCCCCGACCACATCGCCGACGAACTGAACCGCCGCGCGCCGGCCGCCCACGCCGCGACGATCCCGACCAGCCTGATGCTGGACGTGCTGCGCCAGCTGGGCTGTCCGGACCCGGACGCAGGCCTGCGGCGCGCTCTGCAGGACCTCGCCCGCCCCGCCGCGCGAGGCCTGCGGGCATGATCATCGTCCGCACCACCGTGCCGCTCAGCACCGGCACCGTCACCCTGCACGCCTGGAGCGCCGCGCACGTCGACGCGCACCTCCTCGACCTGCTCACGTTCACCGTGGGCCTCGGCGCGATGCGAGAGCACTGGGACGACATCAGCGAGGACGACGTCGACCCGAACCTCTGGCAGCGTTTCGACCGGCTCGTGCAGGCCAGCCTGCGCGGTCAGTCCCCGCCGGTGCTACTCAGCTGGCCCGACCGTCTCGCGCTGCTTGACGCGATGTGGGTGCTGAACGACGTGGATGACACCGAGGGAAAACTGACGGCCCTGGTGACGCGGGCAAGGGCGCGGCAGGCGAAACTGACCGCCCTGTACCAGCAGCGCCTCCAGGGCCTCCAGACAGCACCTTCGACGAGTACGTGATCCGCGTGTTCGGCGTGCACCGCTACGACGCCGTCATGGCCATGCCCGACCGCCTGATCGCCCGGGCCGCCACCATCGAGGGGGAACGGGACGCCGAACGGCGCCTCACGCAGCTGCGCGACCTCAGCCTCGCCGCGGGCCTGAAGCTCGGGCAGCAGCTGGTCGACCCGAAGAACCCCAGTGGCCGCCCCGGTCCGGGCGAGGCGTACCACACGCTGAAACCCTTCAACGATCACGTCGAACAGCTCGACCAGATCGCGCACCCGTGGGAGCACACCCGCGAGGCCCGCATCGCCCGGCGTGAGGCGGAGGAAGCGCGCCGCTTCGACCGGATCGCCAGCGCCCTGGGGAGGAAACCGTGAGTGGCATCGACGTGGACGACCGCGCCCTGCGCGCCCTGTTCCAGGGCGTACTTGACGCCTGTGACGAACTTCCCGCCATCGCCGCGCGGGTCGAAGCGGAAACCTGCGGGCACCTGATCCTGGGCGCGCAGGCGAACATCTACAACACCACGCCCGGCGCGTACCAGCGGACCGAGGACTACCTGCGGTCCCTGGACGCCAGGGCTCGCGCCACCCGCACCGGCATCCGCGTCACCGTCAGCAGCGACAGCCCCTACGCGTCCCTGATCGAGTACGGCCGGGACGACGTGGACCCCGCGCAGCTCCAGGCCCAGGCCGAAGCGCAGGCCGACCCGTCCCAGCCGTACACCGTCGGACGCTCCGGGCAGGCCTGGTGGCTCCCCGGACCCGTGATCACCGGCGCGCAGGTGTTCGCCGCCCGGCGCATGGCGGAACTGTTCTCCAAGCAACTCCAGCTGGCCCTGCGCAGCCGTTAGTCGTTCCTGGCCAGCACCAGCGCGTTTTGCTCCGGGAAGATCATCGCCGTCATCGTCGCGTTGTCCTCAATCGCGAAGATCCCGCTCGTGAACGGCCCGTCCTCCCACGGGGACGCCTGATTGCGCCCATGCGCGATGTCGATCATTTCTCGCGTCGTGTCCGCCCCCAGCGTCATCCGGCCGCACACCAGCCCGCCCGCGCCGCTGCTGACCTTCTGCACCGCGCCGTACATCTGATCGCCCAGCAGCCCGGCACAGTCGCTCTTCACGGCCTTCGTGTCGATCAGGTACTGGTCGGACGCCCGGGCAAACGCTGTTCCCGTCCCTGCCTGCTCAGCGGTCCCGGCGGCAGGGGCCGACGCTCCAGCTGCCGCAGGCTGCGCCTCCTGCTTCTTGCACGAGCCCAGCCCCAGCAGCACCAATCCGATCAGCAGCACGTTCCGCATCTGCCCACCGTACCCCGCCACCTGCGCCTGGAGGCATCAGAATGACCAGCCCCACCCCACTGAACACCGTGGCGAGCATGGACGTCGCCCCCCTGCGCAAGGGGGCGCGCGACGCCCTGAACGCCATCAAGGAAGTCACGGACTTCGCCCGGAAACATGGCACGCTGACCCTCACCGCGAAACTCAGCGGCGCCACGCCCGCCGCGCTGCGTAGTCAGATCACCAGCGCCATCGGCACGTCCCCCCTGAAGCTCCCCATCACGCTGGAGCAGGCCAGCATCGACACCGCCCTGAACCGCCTGCGCACCCAGCTGAACGCCGTGGTCAGCATCAACACCAGCGCCCTGACCGCCGTACAGACGCAGATCAACACCCAGCTGGCCGAGCTGCGCGCCCTGATCGCCCAGCTGCGCGCCCTGGGCGGCAGCGGCGGCCCAGGTGGGGCCGGGGGCGGCGGGGGACGCGGTTCCCTCAGCGCCAACGCCCAGAACCTCCTCGCGGATCTGGAGAAACTCAACAACGCCTACCGCCGTGGCGACGTCGACGCGAACGCGTACGCCGTCCGCCTCGCGGGCCTCCAGAGTGCCCTGAGAGTCGCGTCCGGTACCGCCGCCGCGGGCAGCGCGGAGTTCAAGGCGCTCGACCAGGCGCTCACCCGCACCACGCAGGGCCTGCGACAGGTGCAGAGCGACGGCATCACCAAACTCCGCACGGATCTCGCCGGGGCCCGCGCGCAGTTCGACGCGGCCGCCGTCGCCGCCACGAACCTCGCGCAGCGTCGCGCGGCGGTCGCCGCGTACACCGCCGACCTGACCCGCATCCGCACCAGCCTGCAGGGCGTGGCCGCGAGCGGGCAGTTGACCGCCCAGCAGCTCGGCACGGTCAACCGCCTCCTCGCCCAGACCGCCCGCGAGGCGAACACCATCCAGGGCCGCGTGAACATCGCCGGACTGAGCGGGAACGTCACGAACGCCCTCTCGCAGCTGAGCGCGTTCGTTCCCGGCCTGTCGCAGGTCAGCGGCATCATGACCGGACTCCCGGTCGCGTTCCTCGGTGTGGCCGCCGCCATTGCCGTGTTCACCGCCGCGATGGCCGCCAGCTTCAAAACCGCGGCCCAGTTCCAGCAGGGCATGGCGGACATCCAGGCGCTGACCCAGCCGACCGCGGAGGGCTTCAACGACCTGCGCGCCGCCGCGCTGACCATCGGGGAGCCCCTGGGTATCGGGGCGCGCAAGGCCGCGGCGGGCATCCTCGAACTGAACCGCGCGGGCCTCAGCGCCACGCAGGTGATCGGCGGCGGGCTGGAAGGCGCGATGAACCTCTCCGGCGCCGCCGGGATCGAACTCGCCCTGGCCAGCAAGCTTGGTGCCGCCGCGATGACCGCGTTCAAACTCAGCGCCGCGGACCTCCCGAAGATCGCCGACAACTTCGCGAACTTCAGCAACAGTACGTTCCTCGGCGCGGAGGATCTCAGTCTGGCGATCGCTGCCGTGGGTCCCGTGGCGGTCAGCGCGGGCCTGAGCATCGAGCAGTTCGGCGGGATCATGGCGACGGCCGCGCAGGGCGGCTTCAAAAACATGTCGGACGCCGGGACCAGCCTGAAGACCATGCTGCTGTCCCTCCAGTCCCCCAGCGAGACCGGCGCGGCCGCGCTGGAACGCATCGGCGTGAACGCGTACAACGCGGACGGCAGCTTCCGCCCGTTCCTCGACACGGTCGACGACCTGCGCGGCGCGCTGCAGGGCATGAGTGAACAGGGCCGCAACAAGGTCCTGCGGGACGTGTTCGGGCAGGACGCCATCCGCATCGCCACCATCCTGATGGACCAGAACAGCGAGGCCATCCAGCGGAACATCGACGTGCAGGGCAAGGCCGGTGAAGCGGCCCGCATCGCGCGGGAACGCACCGCGACCTTCCAGGGTGAAGTGGACCGGCTCAAGGCCCGCTTCGAACGCCTGCAGATCGTGGTGGGGGAGAAGCTCCTGCCGGTTGCCACGAAGTTCGTGCAGTTCCTCTCCGCGGGCGTCGGGCAGCTGGAACGCTTCGCCAACGGCACGGACAACCTGCTCGGGTACGTGCTGCCCCTCGTGGCGGCATTCGTGGCCTTCCGGGGAGCCGTGATCGCCGCCGCGGCCCCAGCGATCTGGGCGAGCCTCATGGCCGCCGTGAGCACGTTCTTCAGCACGGTCAGCGCCTGGGTGGCGAGCAACCCGTTCGGGCTGGTCGCCACGGCCGTCGCCGCGCTGGCCGTCAGCGTCAACAAGATCATGCAGGACACCGCCCGGATCTACGACGAGATCGACCAGTCCGCGAACGAAGGGCACGCCCGGATGATGAAACGCGTCCAGGAACTCACCGCCGCGGGCACCGAACTCAGCCGCACCCAGGCGAAGCTCCTGCTGGCGATGGACACCCTCCAGAACGCCGAGCAGGGCGACCTGACCGGCACGAACTTCTGGGGGGAACGCACCTACCAGGTCGACCCGAAGAAAGTCGACGAGGCCCGCGAGCGGGTCGAGGCACTCCGGACCGAGCTGGCCGCACTCCGCACCGAGGCGGGCCGCCGGGGCGAGAGCGGCGGCGCGGTCGCGGCCGTGGACCCGGCCAAGGTGAAGGAACAGAGCGAGGCGGTCCGCAATCTGAAAGCCACCCTCGACGACCGGGCCTTCCAGCTCAAGATCGGCGGGCTGGACGGCTTGGAGAAAGAGGTCGCGCAGGTCGGCAAGGCCTTCGACGAGCTGCGCAAGAAACTCAAGGCCAGCTTCGGCGGGAACCTCAACAGCGACGAGCTCAAGAGCGCCCTGGCTGAACTCTCGACCGCGCAGCTGAACGAGGAAAAAGCCGTCCGGGCGAAGTACGCCAAGGAAAAAGCCGCCGAGCGCCTGAAGGAGTACCAGCAGGCCGCCGCCCAGGCCCGGCAGGGGGCGTTCGACGTGCAGCGCGCCGAGATCCAGGCGATGCAGGAGGGCCGCGCCAGGACCCAGGCGGAACGCGACCTGCAACTGGCCGAGCTGCGCGACAGCGTCGCCCGGCAGGTGGCCGAGTACGCCAGGTACGCGGACCTGAAAGCCCAGGCGGAAAGTGGCGGTAGGCGCCAGGAGGTCGCGCTGCGCCGCCAGTGGCAGCGTGAGGACATCGAACGCGCCGAGCAGCAGGCGGAGGCGGTCGCCGCAGCCGAGGGTGAAGCCCGCACCGCGCTGATCGCCACCCTCGCGGACGAGAACGAACGGCGCCGCCTGTCCCGCGAGGACGAGATCCGGCAGGTCCGGCAGACCGTCCGGGACCGCGTCGCCGCCCTGGCCGGGTACCCGGCGGCGCAGCAGCGCATCCTGAACGCCGGTCGGGTCCAGGAACAGGCCCTTCAGAACCGCTGGGCGCAGGAGGACCAGCAGAGTGCCCGCGAGCGCGCCCAGCGCATCGCCCAGGCATTCCAGGCAGCCACCGACGCCGAACTCAAAGCCCGCGGCGCCGCCCGCGACGCCGAGCAGGCCCGGGTGGATCTCGACACGGCCCGCCGCGTCGCCCAGGCCCGCGGGAACGCTGAGCAGATCGCCGACATCGAACTGGACGCCCAGCAGCGCCGCCTCGCCCTGCAGGAACAGGCAGCGACCGACGAACGGGACGTGCAGCGCCGTCAACTTGACCTCACCCTCGACCAGGCGCTGCGGGCGCAGGGGCTCAGCCAGGAGGAACGCGCCGCCCTCGTGCGGAAGTACAACGCGGACGTCACCCAGCTTGACCGGCAGTTCACCGCCGGGCAGATCGGGCGTGCCCGTGACCGTGAGCAGGCCGAACGGGACGCCGCCGAGAAGATCCGGCAGGCCCGCATCACGGCCGCGTTCCAGCCTGCCGAGGACGCCCAGCGGCAGATCCGGGACGTGCAGCGTGAACAGGGCCTCGCGCAGAGCACCGCCGATCGCCTCGCCGCGCAGCGGGCTCTGACCGCCGCGCAGGCCGAGTACTCGACCCGGCTCGCGCAGGGGCTCGCCACGGCACGGGACCTGAATCTGACCGACGAGGAACGCCGGCAGCGGCTGGACGCCCTGGCCGACGCGCAGGCTGAGGTCATCAAGGGGCAGCAGCAGGAACTCGACCTCGCCCGGCAACTCGTGCTCGAAGCACGCGGGGTGGAAGCCGCGTACACCCGCATCAGCCTCGTCCTGTCCGACCCGGGCGGCGCGACCATGCAGCGCGAACTGGCCCTCGCCACCAGCGACGTCGCCGACGCCTACGCCCGCGCCGCGCCGTACCTCCAGCAGTTCCGCACCGCCAGCCTGAAGCTCGGCGACTTCAACGCTGCCAGAGACGCCCTGGAGGGGCTGGTCACGGCGCTCGAAGCGCAGCGGCAGAAGCTCGAAACCCTGCGCGGCGAGTACGACCGGCAGCGCACCGCCCTCCAGGGCATCCAGGACGTCCTGCGCGGCTTCGGACAGGAGTTCGGCGACGAAGGCCTCCTGAATAACGCCGTGCAGTTCAACCAGGGCGCGTACAACCAGGCGCGGGCTGCGCTGACCACCCTCCTGCAGGGCGGGAAGTACGACGCCGCGCAACTCGCCGACGCCACCCAGAAACTCCAGGCGGCCTACGGCGGCCTGAAAGACAGCGTGGTCGCGGTCGGGGACGCGCAGGCCAGCGTGTTCGAGAAGGAAAGCCGCGCGCTTCAGAAAACGACCGACGCCCGCCTGAAGGTCATCGACACCCAGCTCGACGCAGCCCGCAGGGCCGGGAACGACACCCTCGTCAGAAGCCTCGAGGCGGACCGGGACCGGATCACCCGGGAGACCGAAGCGAAGGTCGACGAACTCGAAACCCGCGCCGACGCCGCCAGGAAGGCCGCCCAGACCGCCCTGACCGACCGCACCAGGGGCCTCCAGCAGACCCTCGGCGCGGTAGCGCAGGGCACGCAGGTCGCGCAGCGGGGCGTGCAGGACCTCGGCGGGCAGGTGCAGCAGGCCGAACGGGACATGCAGTCCAGCGCCGAGCGCATGAAGGCCAGCCTGACCGGCGTGTTCAAGGGCCTCCCCGCCATCGCCGCGAGCGCCGGGCAGCAGGCCGGGCAGGCGTTCGTGCAGCAACTCCAGGCGCAGCTGAACACCGCCCGCCTCCCCGTTCCCACCGCCGCCGCCCGCGCCGTGCCGGGCGGCGCAGGAGACACGTACGTGACCAACCTCTATCTCAACGGTTCGCGCGCGTCCGCGCCGCAGGACCTTGCGCAGCTCGCCCGTGATATCACGCCCCTGATCCGCGGTGAGGCGCAGCGCCGCAACCCCGGCGGCCCGTGCGCGGGGCAGCGGTGAGCGGGATCGTCACCGCGCCGCCCGTCCTGACGATCGGCTCTGTGGGCATCCCGCGCAGGCACCTGCCGCCGGAGGACGCCGTCACCGCCGAGTGGGAGGCCAGCGCCAGCGAGGACGCCCTGCTGAGCGGCTTCTTCGCCGGGCAGGTCAGTCCCGCTGGCGCGACGGCCGCGACCCTCACCATCACCAGCCCGGACCGGTTCTTCGTGCCGCACGCCACCGGCCTGCAACTCGAAGCGATCCGCCCCGGCATGACCATCACCCTCACCGAGAGTTACACCCGCCCGGACACGCAGCGCACCTGGGTGAACTGCGAGGTGCTCACCGCGTCCGTCCGGCGCGTCGCCACGACGCCCGGGCGGACCGGCGCGTGGTACAGCTACGCGTTCACCCTGCGCTGGCGCAAGCAGTAAGGAGCCCCATGGAATACCAGATCGATGGCGTCCCCACCAGCGACGCGAACTTCGGCCGTGTCCTCGCCGGGCAGACCGGCCCCACCATCACCGTGCAACTCGTCAACACCGGCGCGGAAGCCCGCGCCGTGCAGCTCCGCATCCGCCAGGACGACGCGACCGCGGGAACCGGCGCGGCCAGCGTCACCCTGGCCGGGGTGCCCACCCCGCTCACGGACGCGTGGCTGGACTGCGGCACCCTCGCGCCAGGCGCGTCCCTCACCCTGACGTGCTCGTGGTTCACGGCCTCCGGCGCGCCCGCGGAGCAGTACCGCGCCGAGGACCTCGCGTTCGTCGAAGCCGACGTGGCCTGACCTAATGCCGTTCATCCTGACCCGCCGCCGCTCCCGGCTGCTGACCCTCACGCTGCGCGCCCAGACCCGCGAAGTTCAGCGGTTCACGCTCACGCTGCGGGCCAGCGCCGCGCCCGGCACGTACCGCGTCACCCTGGCCCTGCGCGCCCAGACCGCCCCGGACCCCGCGCGGATCTACACGCTGACCCTGCACGCCCAGACCACGGGCCGCGCCAGCGACCCGCCCACCCGCGCCGAGGTGCTGTTCGGGCAGCCGTCTATCCGCACCGCCACCCGCCTGACCCTGAACGGCGTCCCGCTCGACGGGATCTCCTGGCAGCACACCCGGCACGAGATGTACGTCGAGGCGGAATTCACGGTGCGCGGCCTCGTCCGCCCCGCCCTGGGCGACGTGATGACCGTCGAGGTGCAGCAGCGCCTGCCCCGGCAGGGACCCACCACCGTCACGTATGAATCCGTCCCCGCGGACGGCGACTACCAGATCACTCGCACGCCCGACGGCGGGTACCGCACCACGTTCCGGGGCCGCACCACGCAGGATCAGGACCTGCAGAACACCCGCCTGCCGGAACTGATCCCCTGGGTGGCGAACCCCAGCCGCCAGATCGAGAGCCCGAACTACCGCAGCGTCACCCGGCAGGTCGCGGGCGTCCGCGAGATCCTGAGCCTCGCGTTCAGCGCGGCGGGGCAGAACCTCTCCGGCACGGACATCCTGCAGGGCGAGTACTGGGAGGAAACCCGCCGGGAGTTCACCACCCGGGACCGCTCCCCAGTCGACGTGTACGGCGACACGTACGGGCGCCTGAACGTCCGCCTGATCCTGCGAGAGTCCACTCAGAACACGTGGCTGATGTTGCCGCCCGGCCAGTCGGACAGCGCTGCCCAGCTGCGCCCGGAGTTCCTGACCGGCCTGGGGGAACAGGCCGAGTTCAGCCGCACCCCCACCCGCGTCACCCTCCAGGTCGGGGACCGGTTCACGCAGGTGGACGACTACCTGCAGGAGGTCGTGGAGTCCGAGCAGCTGCCGGACGTGCTCGGCGAGGACGGGCAGCCGCAGCAGCTGGAGATCCGGGACAGGAACGCCGCGCGCTTCGAGGTCAGCCGCGACGCGGTCGTCACCGGCTTCGTGGACCGCGACGGCCGCCGCACCGCCACCCTCACCCGCAAGAAAGGCGGGCGGGTCGTGCAGGTCGTCGAGGTGATCACCGGCGTGATCGAACTGACCGAACCGGTCACGCCGGACGACGTCCTCGCCCGGTACCGGACCACCCTGCTCAGCAGCCCGTACTGGCAGGGGCAACTCATCCAGCTCGACCAGCTCCGCCAGCTGAACGTCGTGTTCAGCATCACCGAGACGACCTTCACGTACCTGCCCGGCACGGAGGACAGCCAGGCGCTCGCCGAGAGCCTCACCACCCGCACCGCGTACACGTACACCTACACGACCGTCCCGCAGGGCGCGCAGGGCATCCCCGCCGACCTCGCCGCCCTGGTGCCCGGCGCGGTCCAGGGGGACCTGCTGGGCCGCGAAAGCACCCGCGTCCGGAACGTCTGGAGTCCGCAGGGCAGCTGGCTGCGCGAACGGATCACCGTGGAAAGCCGCGCCGGGGAACTCGGACAGACCGGCCTCGACGACCCCACCACCGCGCCGCCCCCCGTCGCGCTGACCGTCGAGGAGTACACCACCGCCGAAACGTACAAACCCACCGGGGCGGGCCTGTGGCTGTACACCCGCACCCGCACCGGACCGCAGAAACTCCCGGTGCGGGACATGGACGTCGGGGAGATCGTCAAGACCGAGCGGCGCGTCGGCGTGCTGGAGCACAGCGTGGAACTCACTGAGAACGCCCCGCCCACCCTGCGCGACGAGGTGCCCGACGTGGACGCCCAGGCGACCGGCAAGACGGGTGGCGCTGGCGCGGGAAGCATCAGCGGTCTGCCCTGGCCCCGCGTCACGTACCTCCGCGACCCGCAGATCGCCGTCGCCGAGAACGCCGACGGGCCCGCCCCGGAGATCGCAGTAACGCTCGACGCGGTCCGCGATCAGGACCGCGCCGGGACACTGGTGGGCCTGCTGAACCGCGACTACCAGCCCCGCGTGATCCGCACCGTGCAGACCCCGCAGGCCGCCCGCCTGCGCCCCGGCCTCGCCCTGGCCGGGCTGGGCGTGATCCGCCTCGTCACGGCCCGCGGGCAGGGCCACACGCACACCCTGGAGGTCGAAACCGTGGAGATCCGACGTGAATGACCAGCGCGGCCTCGTCCTGCTGCGCGTCGCCGGAGGCCTGATCGTCCGGCTGAGCGGCACGCCCGGACGGGTCCTGGCGGTGCGGGTTGACCACCCGGCGCCCAGCACGGTCGCGCCCGGCGATCAGGTCACGCTCGAAGGCACCGGCGGGCAGCGGCGCGTGAAGGACGTCCGCCGTGACTGAGTGGACCTGGGCCGAGTTCCTCGAATGGCTGGACGGCTGCTGCTGTCGGCAGGATCTGCCGCCCGGCCGTTGTGTCGAGGGGATCGTGGTGGCCGCGCACCCCGGAGCGGTCACGGTGCGCCTCGACACCGGGCAGGCGGTGCGGGGGCAGCTGACCGCCGGATCGTTCCCCCGCCCGGGCGCACGGGTCCGGGTGTGTTTCGACGGGGTGCATCACGTCGACCAGCGCACCCTGCACCAGCCGCGCCGACCCAGCTTCACGCCGGACGACGCGCCGGACGTCCCCCACCTGCCCGCCTACGCCACCGGGCAGCGCCCGTCGAACTTCGGCATGCCGCACGTCCCGCAGACCGGACCGGACGGCCACCCGGTCCCCCAGACTGGGACTGCTGACAGTTTCAGCCGCGTCACCCTCGACAGTGGCGAGATCCGCCGCCTGGACGTCCCCACCCTCGCCGACCATCAGGCCCGCGTCCTGCACCTCGCCACGGTCATCACCGGGGACGCCGTCATCCGCGATCAGGCGCCAGGCGAGCTGTTCACCGTGAACGCCCGCTGGTGGGAGTACGCCCTGCAACGCGGTGGCCAGTGGGAGGTGGAGTTGAGTACCCAGATGGCTGGCAGTCTGGTCGGGCGACGCTTCGGCATCCTGCGGGACCGCACCCTGTCCTACGCCACGGGCGAGGAAACCGGCACGCGCGACACCCGCACCCGCGCGAACGGCAGCACGCTCGTGAAGTTCCTCTGGCGACCGGACGCGTCATCCCCCCTGCAGGAGCCCGCGCTGCTGCGCCTGCGTGCCCAGCGGGTGCAGCAGACGGCGCCGCTCAGCGGCACCCGCCTCGAGTACGCCATCCAGGGACTCGTCACCCTCGGAACGGCGCAGCACTGGCGAACGGTGATCATCAACCAGAACTGGTACCCGCCCGTCGACCCGGACGCCACGAACGAGGCGGACGCGTGGCCGTTCGCCCTGCACGAACTGCGGGATCTGCCCGTGCACAGCGGCGTGCCGGGCGACCCGGTGGTGTACGCGTACAGCGACCCGGTGAAGTTCGCGTACGCCACGGACGGGGTTTCCGAGCCGACGCTGCCGCAGCCCACCGGGCCGCGCTGGCTCAGCCCGGACGGCCGCGTCCGCATCGAGGGCCCACTCACCGCCGATCACGCCCACCTGAGCGACCTGGACACTCTGCACGTCGGGGACAGCGTGAGCATCCCCGGTCCGGGCAGCTGGGCCGCGTACCGCGGCGCGCACGGGCAGACGGTGCTGCTGATCGAGGCGGGCGGGCAGGTCACCCGCGTCGACCTCCCGCCCGCCGACCCGCCCGGTCAGGCCCCGACCGTGCAGGCCGTTGCCCTCGCGACGTGGCTCTCGGCGCTGGAGATCCCCGCGCAGGACTGGGTCGGCTTCGCCCGCAGCGGCCCGCTCTTCAGCGCGTGGCCGCCGCATGAAGCCCTGACCCGTGACCCTGAACTCATCGAAACCTGACCAAACAGGAGACCCCCATGGCCCACGTCCTGCGTGACCACGACCCGTGGCGGGACGCGCGCGCTGAGGACTGGCGCGAAGCCCGTCTCGCCCGGCCCCGCACGCCCCCCGCGCCGCCCCTCCCGCCGGACCGTCAGCCGCCGCCGCCCCCGCTGGGCGTGGCGAGTGTGGACCGCGTGCCCGGCCCCGACCGTGACGAACCCCTCCCCAGAGGGCACGCCCCGTGGCTCCAGCCCACCCTCGTGCAGCGCTGGGACGCCCAGGCGCAGGCGTGGGTGGACGCCCCGGCCGCGCTGGAGATCCTGGCGCGGAGAAGCGCGTACAGCCCAGCCGGGTGGACCGACGAGATCGACGACCGCCGCAAGGTGCTCGGCAAGCTCCGCGTCACCTACCCACCCGGACCACCGCTCCTCGATCAGCCCTTCACACGCGTCCTGACCGCACGCGGCACCCTCCCGCCCCGACCCTGGCTGATCGACGACCAGCCCGCCGACCTCTGGCCCCTGGGTCCCTACGCCCGCCTGAACGCCGCCGGGCGGTACCCGCGCGGCGTGTACCCGCTGGCCGTGCTCACGCCGCTGTTCACCGCCCCGAACGCTCCCCTGACGTTCACGCTCGACCTGCGCGGCGGGCAGCTCATGCAGCTGCTCCTCTCGCTCTCCGGAGGCCCATGACCACCCCACCCCCCACCCCGCCCGACCCTGCCCTCTGGACGTGGACGGATCAGTTCGACCGGACGTTCCTCGGGCCGGACTACACCGCCACGAACGGCGTCACGCTCGCCAGCGGCCAGCTGAAATTCGGCCCGCTCGCGTACGGCGTCCAGTCCATCGGTGTTCAGCAGCCCGCAGGCGTCCTGCGCGCCACCATCGGCCAGAGCGTCTGGTCCAGCGCGGACCTCCAGCTGCAGCTCGACTGGAAGTACACCTGGCAGACCACAGCCGCCAGCACGTACCTCGCGGTGGGCTTCGACCTCCTCGCCCTGGTCCCCACGAGCGGCGAGGCGGGCACGCGGCGGCTGCTGCGCTGGGCGAACGGCCTCCTCTCGTACGGGTACGCCCAGAACGCCGAGGGGAATCCGCTCTCCGGCCTGCCCGACCGGCTGCTCGCGCCGAACACCTGGGAGCGGCTCCACCTCACCATCGACGCGGCGCAGGGACGCCTGCAACTGCAGGAGGGTGAGCAGGCGTTCGACCTCGCGCTCCCCAGCGATTTCCTCGCGGAGTACGCGGGCGGCGCGGAACTGAGCGTGATCGTCCGGCAGGTGCAGGCGGACGGCCCGCCGCCGAACATCACGCTGTACGTGGACAACCTCGCAATCCGGAGCGGGGACGGCACCGCCGACCTGAGCACCGGCACGGCCAACTCGTCGGGCGGCATCCGCCTGGGCGGCGAGTGGCGCTTCGCCCCTGGCCCCCCGGACGACAGCGTGGGCAGCGACGGCGACGTGTGGGCGGACTCGACCACCGGCACGATCAGCCGGAAGACCGGTGGCGTGTACGTGGACGCCATGCAACTGCTCGGCGCACCCGGCCCGCAGGGCGAACAGGGACCACAGGGTCCGCAGGGCATCCAGGGACCCGCCGGGCGTGACGGTGTGGACGGCCAGCCCGGCGAGCTGGTCGGCGCGGTGGCCGTGCCACTGCTGCTCGGGGACGCCACCCCGGACGGCGGCCTGCTGATCCCGCTGAACCCCGGCCCGGGCAGCCTGATCGGGTCCGAACTGCTCGGCGTGGACGGCCCGGCCGTCCTCGTGGAGCACGCCAGCGACGGCAGCACCTGGGCACCCGTCGCGTTCCCGTTCGTGCTGCCTGCCGGGGTGCTGCGCCTGACCCGCGCGGACGACAGCGGCGCGGTCGCGGTCCTGCGCGCCCGCAGTCAGCCCGTACCGGGCGGCGGCAGCGGCCCCGGCTTCACCGTGCAGACCGACCCGGAAGGCTTCGAAACCATTCCTGAAGGTGAAACCGCCGCCGATCCTGACGGCTTCGAACTCATCACGAACGCCACCGCCACCCCCGACCCGGACGGTTTCGAAACCGTCGAAAGGAGCCTCTGATGCCTGCCGGACCCTACCCCACCAAACAGCAGTTCCTGGCCCACGCCGCCCGCCTCACCGCCCTGGAGCAGAGCAGTGGGGGTGGCGCGGCCCCCGCCGCGGGCGCACTGAGCGACGCCCACTACGCCGGTATTCAGCTGCCCGGCTCGACCACCCCCGCACTGGTCAGCCGGGTGCTTCTCACCCCGACCGCCGACCTGACCGGCCCGGGCAGCTACGTCGGCCTCTCCCTTCAGGGCGCCACTGGCCTGAGCGCCCAGAACGTGCAGGTGGAGGTGCTGACCATGCGTGCGGCGATCCCCATCGAGGTGACCGGCGTGACGGAAGAAAATGGCTTCGCGCTCATCCACACGCCGCCGTTCCTGTTCGGGCACAACGGCGACCATGTGCGCGTCACGCTGACCCCGCCGATCAGCCTGCCCAGCGCGAACGGGGCGGTGATCTCGACGTTGAGCGCGGAGGTGCGGGACGAAAACGGCGTGGTGCTCCCCGGCGTGCTGGTGGGCGCGAACCTGACGCCGACGCCGGTGGTGGCCGCGCCGGGTCCGATCGGCCCGGCGGCCATGCCAGTGGTGCGGAGACCGTCAGGGTACGCGTTCCGCGAGGGACACACGGAACTGGTCCTGGAGGCCGGGCAGGTGCCGGTGCTGCGCGTGTTCCACCAGGGGGAGTGGTACGGGACACCCATGGCGCTGGAAAGCGCGGGTGGCCCACCCGTCTGATCGCACCTCGTCTCGTTCTGGCCCCCACCGTCGTCCGGCGCGGTGGGGGCCTTCCCTTGCAGCCGGAGAGGAGACCCGATGAGTGAAGTCCCACCCCGGAACGCCCTGAACCTCTGGAAAAGCGGCGCGGTTGCCCTGGCGCTCGAAGGCGTGGACGGGCAGGCGCGCATGCTGGGCGCGAACAATCCCCTGCCCGTCGCGTTCCCGCCCGGCGCGACCAGCGACCCGGACAGCGCCCGCGAGGCGACGCAGCAGGAGATCCTGGCGCAGGTCCTCCTGGCCGTGAGCGCCCTGCAGGTGATGAGCGGCAACACGGACGGCCTGGAAGTGTTCGCGCAGCAGTCCAACACGCTGCTGACCCAGTTGACCAGCTACAACGACGGCGTCGAGACCCTACTCGGGAGCCTGAACAGCAACACTGACGGCATCGAGACCCTGCTCGGCAGTCTGGGTCTGAAGGACGACAACGTCCTCTCGAAGCTCACCGAGATCCTGGCGAAGGACGAGCAGATCCGCGTGCTGCTGGCCGCGCAGGCCGCCAAGACTGAGGCGCAACCCGTCAGCGCCGCGTCCCTGCCCCTGCCCGCCGGGGCGGCGACCAGCGCCCTGCAAACGTCCGCAAACACCATCCTCACCGCCCTCCAGACGGCCGTGGGCCTGCTGGGCACCGAGGCCACCCAGGTCGCCATCCGCAACGCCCTCCAGGGCACGCTGCAGGTCAAGCTCAACCCGGACATCCCGGCCATCATCGTGCTGAACATCCCGACGAACGGCACCGCCAGCGACCCGATCCTGCTCAACACGCAGACCGTCACCATGATCGACGTCAGCCTGAACTGGTCCGCTGCCGACCTGTCCCTGGAGCACAGCACGGACGGGGGCGCGACGTGGCTTCCGGTGTACGACCGCTTCGGGAACGCCCTGACCTTCAAGGTCACGGCCAACCGGGCGATCACCCTGGAGCCCAACGACCTCTGGCGCAAGGGCCGCGTGCGCTTCCGCTCGGGCGTCCCCGGCGCGTATGTCGCCCAGGCGGCCGCGACCACGCTGACCCTGACCGTGGTAACCGGGTGACGCGGGCGGTCCTGGCCGCTGCGCTGAGCCTCCCCTTGGCCGGGCTCGTCGCCGCTTACGATTTCAGCGCCCCGAACCTGACGCCACTCAGCGAAGGGCCGCTCGCCAGCATGGTCAGGGGCGGCGCCCCTGCCATCACGGAGGTCGCCGGGAGCAACGGGTACGCCGCGTGGCTCGTGTTTCCGGCGGGCGTGCCGACCGGCGCGCAGTACGCCTACTCCACCGCCCTGGGCATCCTGCCCAGCACCGCGTACACCATCGGCGTCGTCGTGAAGATGGATGGCGGCGGGGCGCCGGTCCTCGGTTCGTCGAGCGATCCGGCAGCGGACTTCTCGCTGGTGCTGGCGAACAATGCCATCACGGCCAGCGCTGCCAACAGCGGGGTCGAGAACCTCGGCGGCGGCCTGTACCGGGTGTGGATACGCGCCACGACGAGCAGCAGCGCGCCCGGCAACTACTTCGGGGTGGTGCGGTACACCGCCCAGAGCGGGCGCGGGTTCCGCGTCACCGCGTTCCACCTGCGCGCGGACGCAGCGGCGACCTACGAGCGCACCACCGACCTGCAGACCCTCCCGACCTTCCGCTCGGACCCGACCCGCGCCGGGACGCTGGGCAGCGCCGCGACCGCCGACAGCAACGATCCGACGTGGGGGCCATACGGCCTGAACTTCGACGGCGTGGACGACTACGTGAGCCTGAACGCCCCTGCCGGAGCCAGCGGGGAAACGCTGATGTTCCGCGTGCCCGGCCCAGCCCTGTCCGGGCGCGCGAACGACGTGGCGACCGTGTACAGCCAGGGGACGCAGAGCGGCGGCGCCGCGCCGTACCTGTGGGTGTACACCTCTGGCGGGGTGCTGACCATCCAACTGGCGGACGGCGTGACCCGCATCACGGCCAGTTCACCGGCCGTCAACGTGGGCGACCTGTGCGCCGTGACGGTGGACTACGCCGCCGGGGAGGTCCGCTGGTACCGCGCGGGCGAACGCACCCGCACGGTCCAGAACCCTCGCGCATTCCTGCCCGTGGCGGCCTCAGTCGCCCGGCTGGGCATGTACGCCGCTTCCATCGCGCATACCGGCTCGGGCATCCAGAGCTGGTTCTCCAGGCATGACCGCGCCCTGTCGGACGCCGAGGTCATGCGCGCCTACCGCTTCATCCGTAACCACCTGAGCCGACGAGGAGTGACCGTATGACCCTGACCGACCCGACCCAGACCACCCCCACCGACCCCGGCAACATCGCCATTGTGGACCGCGACGAGTACGTGTCTGCCACCACCCGCACCATCGGCCGGCGCACGTTCGTGCAGCCCATCGAGCTGCCCAGCGGCACCCTGACGGGCGAGCCGAACGTGTCCGGCGACGGCTCCCGCGTGGCGCTGTGCTACCCGTGGACCGAGGAAGATCGCGTGGCGATCTGGGAGATGTTCCTGACGCTCGTGTGGGCCGAGGTGATGCCAGTCGACTGGGACACCGCGCAGTTCGCGCCGCTGTCCATGCGGGCGCCGACCGCGTGAGGTGGATGCTGGGGCTGCTGGCCGCGCTCCTCACGGGGTGCGGCCAGTCGACTGTCGGACGGCCCGCGCCTGCGCCACCCTCGCCGCTGGTCACGCGGCCCTGGCCGGACGTGCCCATCGAGTGGCATGCCGAGATCGACCAGGCGGCCCTGGACCGGTACGCGCGGCCGGGCGGCATCGCGGGGTACGTCCTCGGGACGGCGTGGATGCGTCCGGACGGCGTGTGCGAAGTGCACGTCATGTACGACCGCCTGCTGACGCCGGAGGTCAGCGCACATGAGGCGGCGCACTGCCTCGCCATCGCCCGACGCGGCGTACGTGCCCCGGTACCTGCAGGCCTGCGGCGCCACCGTCGCGCCCCTGGGTCTGCCTGACGACCGGCCCGCGACGTGCACGAACCCACCCGAACTCTGAACCCCGCCCACGTTCACGCGCCCCGGCTGCCCGGCCCGGGGCGCGCCTTCCTTTCCGCCGGGCACGAGGTGATCACCATGCGACGCAGGCCACTGGCCCTCCTTCTTCTCGTCAGCGCGGCCCTGCTGGTTCTGCCGGTCGCCGTGGCCGAACTGGCCCTGAACCCCTCCGATGCCCCCAGCTGCGCCGCCACCGCGCGGCTGACCGGGCCGCGCAGCATCCTGGGGCAGTACCAGGTGCGGATCGAGCTGCCGCCTACCTGCCCGCCGAATGAACTCAGGTATACGCGGATCATCACGCGGAACGGTGGCCGCATCCCACCCATCGGGTACTTCCGCATGGGCGCGGGCTTCCCGCGGCGGATCGACTGGTGGATCTTCCCCGGCGCGCAGGTGCAGGACCGGCCCGCGCCGAATCAGTGGGTGAACGTCCTGACGGGGGTGCCGACGTGGTGGTGATGCTGCGGCCGTACCGCACGCAGGTGCTGCTGGGGCACGCGCTGCTTGCCCTGGCTGTCTACCTCGCCGTGCCCGTCGAGAAGGCCAGCCTGTGGCCGCTGGAGATCTGGGGCGGGCTGCACATCCCCGTGTGGGTGTGGCCCGCCCTGCTCGGCGCGACCGGCCTCCCGCTGGCGCAGACCCGCAAGGCGCGGATCGGGATGCTGCTGTGCCAGCTGAGCGTGATCTGGCTGGTGACAGTCGGCATCGCGGCGTACCTCGCCAGCGGCTGGAATCCCATGTCGGTCCTGTGCGCCGTGCTGGCCCTGCACGCGCAGTGGACCAGCGTGGATCTGAAAGCCGTGGCGGCCGCGCTCGGCACCGGGGTCCGGTGACGGCGTGGATCTAGAACTGATCGGCAAGATCCTCGGGTGGACCACGGCGGGCACGGTCGCCCTGACCGGCGTGTGGACGTACCTCGGCAAGAGCAAGGACAGCGCCTGGACGCGGCTCGTGTCGGAAAACGACCGGGTGCGCCGGGACCTGCAGGAGATGAAAACCGAGCTGAAAAGCACCAACGAGCGGCTCGGGAAGGTGGAAACGGAACTGGAGGAACTGCGCGCCGACCGCCGGACTCTGCTGGACTTCCTCCGGGACGTGGTGAGTGGGCAGTTCCCACCCGACTGGATTCAGACCCGCGCGCGCGAACTGCTGGCGCGCATGGGCAGAGGAGCACCATGACCGACTGGAAAGCACTGATCGCCGCGCGACCGAGCGGCGCGACCGCGGCGTCCCTGATCGCGGCCTACGGCAACCCCGAGGGACCCGGCGCTGGTCCCAGTCCGCAGGGCGGCGCGTGGTTCACACCCAGCCCCGCCTGGGCGCGGGAGAACCTCACGACCATCCCTGCCGAGAAGCTCCCCCACTGGCCGCTGCTGGGCGGGAAGGCGGTGAGCGGCGTGACGGTGCACCGCCTGGTGGCTGCGCCGCTGATCGCCACCTGGGCGGAAGTCAACCGGCGCGGGCTGGCCGGGCGGCTGCGGACCTTCAACGGCGCGGCCGCGTTCCGGCACATGGGCCACGACCGCAGCCGGCCCCTGAGCGTGCACGCGTTCGGCGCGGCGTTCGACGTCGACGCGGCCTGGAACGCGTACGGGGTGCCGCTCGCGCAGCAGCAGATCGACCGGGACGTGGTGCGGGTGTTCCAGGAATGCGGCTGGGAGTGGGGCGGCCTGTGGACCGATCCCTACGAGGACGGGATGCACTTCCAGTGGACTGATCCGCTGCCGGGTGTCCGGCAGCCCGCGTGGCGCGACGCGATGGCACGCGGGCAGGGCAGCGCCCCGAAACCCACGCCCGCCCCCGCCCCCGCTCCTGCGCCGACGACGGGGATCGTCGTGAAGCCGACCGTGCCCGGTCCGGTGGTGCTCGTGCCGGACGGCGCGGGGGGCTGGCGCGACGTGGCCGGGCAGCGCACCACCCTGCCGGGCGGCACGGTCGTCAACGCGACCGACCTCACGCGGATCTGGATCGCCGAGCGCTGAACCTCACCGACCAGGGCGGCCACCTCCAGCGCGGGGTGGCCGCCCGCCTTGACCCCTGGGAGGGTGACATGAAACGAGTCGTGAACTGGATGACGGGCGCAGGCCTGCTGCTCGACGCGCAGCTGCGGTGGTTCTTCGCACTGGCGCTGCTGAGCTGCGGGTACGCCTTCGCACAGGAGGGCCTGCCGGACATGGGTGCGGACCCGCTCGGTTGGCTGCGGACCATGGCGAGCAACCCGTTTGCACTGGGCGCTGTTGTATTCGGCCTGGTGGAAGCGTGGAAGCAGGACGCGGCGAAGCGGGAGCCGCCCCTGGACTGGAAGCCGTGGCGGTGGCGCACCCTGGCGTTCGTGATCGGCCTGGGCGGCAGCGTGGTCGCGCGGCTGGCGGTGAGCGCCCTGCCGGGCGGCGTGGCGTTCACGGCCGCGGATCTGCCGGTCACGCTGGTGAACGGCCTGCTGGCGGGCCTCGTGTCGATCGCCGGGTGGAACAGCCTGCGGACCCTGACGAAATGGATCTTCCCCGATCGGGCCGCCGCGGACACTCAGACGGGCAGCGCGGCGGCAGCGGCGCAGACTGCGGGAACGCGTGAGGGTGACCCTGCCGCGCCGCCCGCTGCGGCCTTCCAGGAAGCCGAGGCGGCACGCGCCATGCGGGCCATGGGCGTGCCTGCTCAGCGTGGCATGGACGCAGTGGTGGCCCTCGGGATGATGGGCGGCAGCCCCACTCCGTTCCTCGGTCCGGTCCGCGCCCTGGCTCCGGCGGTGCTGGCCACCCTGCGGCAGATCCTCGCCGAGCTGCTGCCCGAACAGCTCACGGCCGCGCAGGCGGCAGAGCTGGCCATCCGCCTCGCGCCGGTGATCGCGGATCTCGCGGACGGCAGCACGTACCTCAGCGACGAGAACCGCGGGCGGCTGCTCGACGCGGCGCGCGACGTGCTGGACGGTGCCGCGTGAAGCGGGCGCTGCTGGTCCTGGTGGCGGTGCTCTTCACGGCGTGCGGCCTCCCCCCGGAGCGGTCGACCGTCACGGTGCAGGGCCTGACCGTCACGGTGGGGAACCCCGGCCCGGGGCCGCTGACCGGCGACCCGACCCGGAAGGGCGACGGCGTGGCCTTGCGGATTCGTGGTGTTGACCTGACACCGACCGGGGACGCGGCGCGCTGGTGCCAGGCGGTGAACGCTGTCCGGTGGGGGTGCGTCCTGCCGGAGATCCCGGAGGGCAGCGCCCTGCAGGCGACATTCACCGGGGGGCCTGGGGCGCGGATCGGGAGTGCGGATCTGGCGGGGTACCGGGCCGCGCGGGGCAGTCTGCCCGTGCTGCGGTTCTGGCCGCCCCTGGTGCCCTGAACTATCGGACGTCTTGCGCCGTTCCGACTGACCTGCGTGACTATGCGGGCGAATTGGGTTGCGGCGCCTGTGCGAACCCCGTACTCTGCGCTTGCCGATGCGTTTCTAGCCCCCGAGAGAGGGGCTTCCTGAGCTCGGACATGAATGCAGCCGCGCGAGCGGTGACTTTTCATGTCCGGGTGTATCGCGTTTTTCCGGAGCAAACATGCAGCCACAGCCAATTGCACCAGCCATGCAGATCATCTCGCGGCAAAACCTCACGCAGCGTCAGTTGCGCTTACAAGACTTCGATGTTGTGACGTGGAGGAGGGCGTGACGGTGCCACTGACAGCCTTGACATTAGAAGCGCTGCAGAACGGAAGCATCCCCGGCATCAGTGCTGCGAAAGGCGAGTGTCATGTGCAGGCCTGCATCGTGCGACTGGAAGCACACCAACATGCGTCCGGTGTAGATCTGGCGATGGGCGGCGATGTGGCTGGCAATCCAGCCGTCCTGAACTGGACGACCACCGTGACAGATCAGATGAGGCGCACTTGGAACGACCCGCAGGAAGCACTGGAAGAAGCGGCGGCAGGTATCGCCATCCTGACTTTGCTGGCCAACACGCCGTACACGGTCGTTGACCGCTCCTGCAAAGGCACGGGTGTAGACTACTGGCTGGGCGAAAAAGATGATGAAATTCTGTTTCAACGCAAAGCGCGTCTTGAGGTAAGCGGCATCGAGCGCGCCAGCCAGGGGAATACCGTGGCTTCGCGCGTGGCACTCAAGAAGAAACAGACGACTCAAAGCGCCGCCACCAAGCTGCCCGCCTACGTCGGCGTTGTGGAACTGTCGCAACCGCACTCGCATCTGGAGAAGGTATGAGCGCTGTACTCGATCAACAGGAGTTGAAGCGAATCCACCGCATGGCGATGGAAGCGGTCGATCGTGCCGACATTGCCCGCCGGGCTGGTGATCCTGTCGCAGAACAGCAGTTCCTGGGACTGGCCCTGGAACTGGAAACGCAAGCCGCCAACATGCTGGTCTTTGCGGTCACCGTGGAGCCCACGCGGTCCGTGCTCTACCGAAGTGCGGCCAGCATCGCCATGCGCACCAGGAACTACCGCGAAGCGGAACGGCTGATTGCGCACGGCCTCAGTGGAGAGCCGCCAGAGGAAATCGCCGAGGAGCTGCGCGATCTGTACGAACAGGTCACGTTCGAGCGTCATCTGGAATTACGGGGCATCACCCTGCAGGAAGGGGAGTTCCAGCTCACCCTTTCTGGCCCTGGCATCGGCCTCGGCATGGCGCCCAGTGAACACGCCTATCAACGGCTGGCCACCATGCAGAAGATGATCTACCGGACCGCGGAGCGCGTCTCCAATCTGCCGTTCCGTCAGAAGGGCGCGCCAGCCACTGAGATCAAGGACCTGTACGAGACGTATATCTCGATGCCACGCGCCGCCAGCTTCGCTCTGACGGTACGCCTCGGCGTGAAGAACGACGTCTTTGGTCAGCAGAATACGGTCGTTCGCGAAGTGATCCAGAACCTCCGCCTCGTCCAGACTGACCATCTGGACACGCTGCATGCCGCTATCCGTGACGAGGCGTACTACAACAACTTCGTGGCGCTCGCCACTGAGCTGGCTCCGGACGGTAAGGACGTCACGCAGGTCGGCATCAGCACGGAAACCGAGAACGTTGCCCTCCAGCGGACCCGCGATATCGTCCGCAAGACGATAAACGCCCATCAAGACACTCCAGTGGATAACGGGACTGATGCGGAAGTCAGTGAGATCACCGGAACCTTGCATCTGGTGGATGGACGCGGCAAGGACGATCTCGTCCGCCTGACGGACGAGCAGGGCGGGAAGTGGACGGTGCACGTGGCCCCAGGGCTAATGGACGACGTCGTCGCGCCAAACTGGCGCAAGCAGGTGCGCGTCACTGGAACCATCAGCACCCGCAGGAAGGACCGTCAAAAGAACGTCATTTTTATGGACACGATGGTGCCCATCGAGTAAATCGAGTACGGAAAGGGCCGCTCCCCATCCCAGATCCCTCAGCGGGCTGGGATGGGGAGCGGCCCTTTAGTTGTTCTGCGCAGTGGACCTGGTGCGGCGGCCCTGGAGTGTGATCGTCTCCAGCGCACCTCGACGCGTGACACCCACCTCGCGCAGGTCCAGCGTGCCGGTTTCCACGTCGTCCAGAAGTTGGCGCAGCTGCCGGATGGTGTCGTCCCGCAACGCTTCAGGGGTCTGATCCTGGATGACGTTGCTGCGTCTGAGGTGCTTGACCGTGGAGCGCTTGAGCACCTTGCTTACATCGTCGAGATAATCGCTAAGAATCCGTGCGGCGTCGGTATGCACATCGTCTCCTGCAGATTCCCACCGATCGAGGACGGCCGTGGCCTCGGTGACGCTGTAGAGGTCAGGAGTAGTGGGGAGCTGACAACTTCGCAGGCGCGCGAGCAGAAGGCCCTGGACTTCTAAGAGCAGCTCGCGCACCTGCGCGTTGTCTTGGAGGCTCAGGTCCTCTGCGAGATCCTTCAAAGTGGCGGCGGCCAGCACCGCCTCGTCTGACGTCCGGTCCAGATCATCATGCAGGAGCCCTAACACGTGGTAGGCATAGCGAATCAACCACCCCGTCCACTGTAGGGGGTAAGGGGTTTTGCCGTCTGAGTCGTACAGAGACTCGTACTGACCGTACGATAGAAGCACGAAGGGCGGCCACTCGCGGTCTCCACTGGGCTCAGGAGGCTGAAAGTGCAGGGAGACCGGGGGAACCATGATGCAGGCTAGCGTGTTACTTAGACGCGACGTGCCTCAGATGACGCTCAGGTGGCTGCTGAGCGTCATGGGAGAGCTCCGCGAGCGCCAGCCTGCTGAGCCTCGTGGGTTTCCATGAGGAAGGTTGCCGCTGCGCCTGCCGTCGTCACCGCCAGATGAGCGTGTCGGAGTTCCAGAGGTGAAGGACCAACGCCACCGTGACCAGTGCCGTAGAGATTGCGAAGCTCAGCTAAGCCTCGGACGATCTGCGAAACTCCTGCCAGCACTTGTTTGAGCGTGTCCTGACCGGCTGCCGAGGGCGCCAGGGCCACCTTCGGATCGAGGGCTAGGTACTGCTGAACGCGCTTCAACAACTGTGGCATATCGTCAGTCAGATTCGTGTCTCCATGTGCCTGGAGGATGAGCTTCAAGACGGACTCCAACAATTCTTTCGCGGAACCAAGGGCCAGTTCAGGATCACTCGTGAGTGCTTGCTCGAGCCGCGTGATGGCGCGCGTCACGTCGAAGCTACTGTTCACGCTGGCAGTAGTGACGCCCACCAGGGCTCCGAAGGCGCTGCCGTAGAGCTGCTGATGCACGGCGGGATCGTTAGCTTTCAGCCACGTGCTCAGCTGGAGATGTTCGGCTATACCCTCGATGAGCGCAGGATCACGCTGCTCGACACTGGTGAGGACCTCGGAGATGGCCCGGGCGTAGTCGCTGTCTCCAAAGTGCAGACTTCGGTACAGTCGCGTGTGGTCGGAAAAAATGTCCCCTATCTTGAACAGATCGCCGAGGTCATCCCATTTGCGTATGCTGGCTAATCCGGCAGTCGCCGCTGGAGTTATCCGGCACCTCATGCTGAGGTTATCCGGCACTCTCCCCCACGGCAGACGAGCTGTGTCCATTATGAAAGGCTGACGGCTGATGGGGTCAAGTGACGCGACCTCTTCCGCAGACTTTCTCCCTTCAATTCAATCCGGTAGGCGTGATGCAGGACGCGATCCAAGATCGCGTCCGCCAGTGTCGGATCACCCAGATTGGCGTGCCAGGCCGACGTCGGAAATTGACTGGTGATGATGGTGGATGACCGCTCATAGCGGTCATCCAGAATCTCCAGGAGAATTCTTCTGCCTTCTGGCGTCGGCACATCCAGCCCCCAGTCGTCCAGAATCAGCACCTGCACCTTGGCCAGGTGAGCGAGCAACTTCAGGTACCGCCCGTCGCCTTTGGCCAGCGTCATGTCCCCAAGCAGTCGTCCTGTTTGTGCGTACAGCGCGGTAAACCCCTGGCGGCAGGCCTGGTGTGCCAGGGCACACCCAATGAACGTCTTGCCGACCCCCGTCGGGCCGGTGATGATGACACCTCTCTTTTCGGCGATCCATTGCCCGCTGTGAAGTGACCTGAACAGTTTGGCGTCGAGCCCACGTGGATGTTTGACATCCACCTCCTCCATGCTGACGTTCTGTTTCAGCCGCGCCGCCGACAGGCGGCGCTGCATGCCTTTGGTATCCCGAATCACGCGCTCGCGTTCCAACAGGAGGGTCAAGCGTTCTTCGAAGCTCAGTTCGCGGATGCTGGCCTGTTCCTGCTGTTCCTGAAGCGCCAGGGCCATGCCATCGAGTTTGAGCGTGCGGAGTTGTTGAATCACAGGGTGCAGGAGCATCAAAACCTCAATTCAACACGCGGTCCGTGTCGGGTTCGTCGAGATCGGCGAAGTACTGCGGGCCACGGAGATTGCTGTGAACCGCCACGGGCAGCACCTCAGAGGCCGCGGGCAGTTCGGCCTCGTCCAGGCGGTGCTTCAGGATGGAACGGACGCTCTGCAGGCTGTGGGCCTGCAAAAACAGGGCACGGCGGCACGCGGCTTCCAGCCGCGCGCCATATTCACGGTGCAACCGGAGAATGCCCAACACCGTGCGTTTTTGCTGTTCAGGATGCTGTTCACCATCGAAAATGGCGCAGACCAGCGCGGCGGTCTGTTCACCAATGGCTTGGGCTTGCTGGATCAAGGCATCCGCGTTCAGAGCAGCGAGCTGCCGATGATGGGTCGGCATATGTTCCGCCAATGTCGTGTGCCGCATCGTCCTGCCGTGCTCCTCTGACACCCGGTGGTGCACGGCGATCCGCTGTCCTGCCCGGTAGATTTCGATGAGCTGCGGAGTCAGGCGAACATCCACCCGCGTCCTGGCGTGCAGGTGGGGCACGCTATAGGCGTGCCCCAGGACGACGACGTGGTAATCCAGCCCCACCACAGCCTGCTTCCACTCCGCAATTTCGAACGGTTGGATGGGTAAAGGGCGGAGTAGGGGGCGATCCAGGGCTTCGAACTCACTGCGCCGACTGCCGGGTCGTTTCTGAAACGGTTGCTGATTCAGTGCCTCGACCAGCGCCCAGATCAGTGCATTCGCTTCCGACACGCTGAACAACACCCGATCACGAAGGGGCGCCAGAATCCGGCGTTCCACGATTTGCACATGCACTTCGACCAGGGCCTTGTCTTTGGGCTTACGAACCCGGGTCGGAATGATCGCGACATCGTAGTGCTGGGCAAACTCCTGATAGGTGCGGTTCAGCTCAGGTTCGTAGCGGCTGGCGTGGTGCACGCCAGCCTTGAGGTTGTCAGGAACGATGATGTCCGGGACACCGCCGAAAAACGCCAGGGCACGGACATGCGAGGCAATCCAGTCCGGAACGCTCTGCGTGCGTGTGACTTCCGCGTAGGTATAGTCACTGGCTCCCAGGGTCGCCACAAACACCTGTCCTGCACTTACTTTTCCGGTTTTTGGATCCGTGATGGGCACGGTCAGTCCGGCGTAGTCGACGAAGAGTTTTTCCCCTGCTCGGTGGGTTTGACGCATGGTCAAACCGCTCGCGGCTTTCCAGTGACGGTAGTGTTCGTTGAACGTCGCGTACTGCCAGCCATCGGGATGCTGGCGCCGATATTCTTCCCACAGGAGTTGGCGTGTAACGCCTTTGCGCCGGAGTTCTCGGTCCAGTGCAGCCCAATCGGGAATGTGCACGGCACGCTGCGCCGCCTGATCCTGTTGCTTGAACAGTTGCTGTTCAAGCTGGTGGTCATCCAGGTCAGGGGGAAGTGGCCAGGTCAGCCCGGCCTGTTTCGCTCGGATGACGTAGTCCTGAACCGTGCTGCGCGCCAGACCGACACTCTGCCCGACCTGGTGGTCGCTCAGTTTGAGGTCCAACTTCAAGCGCAAGACTTCTCTGATTTTTCGCATAGACGCTCGCTTTCTGGTCATCCTTCAGGATGACCAAGGGAGTCTCGTCTACGTGTCGGGTGCCGACATCCAGCAGAGGGTGCCGGATTCGCCCAGCGCAGGGTGCCGATTTCATCCAGCGGGACGTGCCGGATAACTCCAGCGCCGCCCGCCGGATTTCACCAGCGTACGCACCATTCCTCGGAAGTCGTGAAATGCCCAGCCAAGTAGTCTTTCAGCTTGAGGCGCAGCAGCGTGGCACGGTTGATGGTTGTCATCGGCTCAACGTATCGCACGGCATGTGCGCAGTGTCGCGCGTCAGGTGGCCTCCATACTGTGCAGGATGCATCCCCAGGAATTCGCGGCCAAATGGCGCACCCGGGCCTTTGAGGTCACCGAGGAACAGGCCTACCAGGAACACTACGCCGACGTCGCCAGTCTCGTGGGTGGCCCCGTGCCCGGTCAGGCCGGGGCACCGGCCGGGCTGACGTACCAGGCGGGCGTGAGCAAGATCGGCTCGAAGGACTTTGGGAAGGCCGACGTGTTCCTGCCCCGGCATTTCATCTGGGAGGCCAAACGCGCGCAGAAAACAGCGGACGCCCGCGCCAGGAAACTCGGGG
This sequence comes from Deinococcus sp. JMULE3, assembly GCF_013337115.1. NCBI lineage: Bacteria > Thermotogati > Deinococcota > Deinococci > Deinococcales > Deinococcaceae > Deinococcus > Deinococcus sp. JMULE3. The sequence goes on along the minus strand of NZ_SGWE01000003.1, from coordinate 41,510 downwards.
ACGCCCTGGCGCAGGCCAGCCTGTACGCGTACGAGCTGGGCAACCCGCCCCTGATGATTGTCACAGACTTCGTGGAGATCCGCGTGCACACGGTCTTCACCGCGACCGCGCCCCGCATGTACCGCATCACCCTGGACGACATCGAGCAGAACCGGAAGCTCGAAGCAACGGACCTGACCGCCCTGCAGGTCCTGCACGCCGCCTTCCACCGCCCGGAACTGCTGAACCCGGCGCGGCAACGGCAGGAGATGACCACCCAGGCGACCGAGCAGGTCGGGGAGGTCGCGCAGAGCATGGTCCGCCGCGGCCTGGGCCAGCTGGAGGTGTCGCACTTCCTGATGCGGCTGGTGTTCGCAATGTTCGCCGAGGACGTCGGTCTGCTCGACGATACGCCGCTCACCCGCGTCCTGAAACGCAGCGCCGAGCACCCCGAACGGTCACGCGGGTACCTCGAGGAGCTGTTCGGGGCGATGCAGACGGGCGGGGAGTTCTGGGGCGCGGACGTCCGGCACTTCAACGGCGGGCTGTTCGACAGTGACCGGGCACTGGACCTCACGGCCGCGGAGGCGCACGCACTGCTGGGCGCGGCGCGGCTGAACTGGTCGAAGGTCGAACCGGCCATCTTCGGCACGCTGTTCGAGCACAGCCTCGACTCGGGCACCCGCGGGAAGCGCGGCGCGCACTACACGCCGGTGCAGGACATCCTCGACGTGACCGTCCCGGTCGTCCTCGAACCCCTGCGAGCCGAGTGGGACGCCGTGAAGGACAACGTCCGCACGCTGCTGGGCGGGAAGGCGAAAGACCGCCTCCAGAAGGCCACTGGGGCCCTGCAGGCGTTCCACCAGCGGCTCGCGGGCGTCACCGTCCTCGACCCGGCCTGCGGGAGCGGGAACTTCCTGGTGGTGACCCTCAGGCACCTGCTGGACCTGGAGAGTGAGGTGATCGGCCTGGCGCGGGAGATCGGGGCGCCGTTCGTGCTGTTCCCCAGCCGCATCACGCCCCAGCAGCTGCGTGGCATCGAGGTGGAACCGTTCGCGCATGAACTGGCGTCGGTCAGCGTGTGGATCGCGTTCCTCCAGTGGAAGGCCGCGCACCCCAGCGACGAGTGGCCCACGCCCATCCTGCGGAACTACGGCAGCATCCAGCACATGGACGCCGTGTTCGACGAGAAGACCGGCAAAGAACCCGAGTGGCCAGCAGCAGAGTTCATCGTGGGCAACCCGCCCTTCCTGGGGAACACCCGCATGCGCCAGCGGCTCGGGGACGCGTACACCGAGGGTCTGCGCGCCGCGTACGAGGGGCGCGTGCCGGGCTTCGCGGACTTCGTCATGTACTGGTTCGAGAAGGCCCGCGCGGAGATCCAGGCGGGCCGCACGCGCCGGGCAGGGCTGATCGCCACGAACAGCATCCGGGGCGGCGCGAACGCCGCGGTGCTCCAGCGCCTGCAGGAGACCGGGGGGATCTTCCTGGCGTGGCCGGACCGGGCGTGGGTGCAGGACGGCGCGGCGGTGCGCGTGAGCGTGGTGGGCTTCGACGACGGGACGCAGCAGGCACGCACCACGCACTGGCACGACGGGGATGAAGCTGATCTGACCAGCCGCGTGACGCGGTCGCAGCCGGTCGCGGCGTTCAACGCGGACCTGACGAGCGGGGTGGATGTGCGGCAGGCGCGGCGACTGTCGGAGAACGCCGGGCTGTCCTTCGAGGGCGTGAAACCGGCCGGGAAGTTCGATCTGCCCGGCGCCGTGGCGCGGGAGTGGCTGGACCTGCCGAACCCCACGGGCGTCAGCAATCGCGACGTGCTGAAGCCATATGTCACGGGGGAAGACGTGATGGACCGCAGCAAGGACCGCTGGACGGTTGACTTCGCTCAGATGGTGTTGGAGCAAGCCGAACAATACCGACGACCCATGCAGCACGTGACGGAACACGTCAAGCCCGTGCGTGAGAAGAACAATCGCGCCGTGTACCGGCAGAAGTGGTGGATCTATTCCGAAGCTCGGCCCAACATGCGTGAGGCGTTGAAGCCGCTGGAACGCTTCATCGGGACGTCCCGGGTGGCGAAGCACCGGGTGTTCGTGTGGCTCCCGACCTCGGTCGTGCCTTCTGATCTGGTCACGGTGATCGCGTCGGATCAGGACTACATGTTCGGCGTGCTGAACAGCGGCATCCATGTGGCGTGGGCGACGCGCCTGGGAACCAGCCTGGAGGACCGTCCACGGTACACGCCGACCACGACGTTCGAGACGTTCCCGTTCCCACAGCCGTCCCCGGAGCGCCGGGAGAAGATCGAGGCGGCGGCCCGGTATCTGGAGCAGGCCCGCGCGTACCTGCACGGGAAGGACGCCCCTGGCCGGAAGGGGGGCGTGAAGCTAGGCCTCACGGACATGTACAACCTGCTGACCGAGTACCGCGTGACGAGAGTGGAGGCGGTGGCGGGATTGAGCACGCTGGCGGACGCGCACGAGATGCTCGACCAGGCGGTGGCTGCCGCGTACGGCTGGGACTGGCCCCTGAGCGAGGACGACGTGCTCGCGCGGCTGCTGGCGCTGAACCTGGAGCGGGCCGCAGCCACAGCCTGATCAAATGACCATCCATTTAATTCCGGACTAAACGCTGTATGTCTTCAATGAGAGTCCAGAACACTGGCCGCACCATCCTGCTCGACCCCGGCATCCTGCCCCCCGACACCAAGGTCAGGGACGCCAAGCCGAGCAGGTCCGCCCCCAGCCTGCAGGTCTTCAGGTGGGACCGTGAACTGAAGAAGACCGTCGCCACCTCGCTCTCGGCCCTGATCATGGGTAAGGCGCCCGAGGGCCACATCTGGATGCACTGCAACGGGGACCACTACGACTTCCGCTGCGAGAACCTGCTCGCCGTGCCGAACGGCCGCCAGGCTGCCAAGAAGAGCCACCCCACGCTCTTCCCCGGCTACGAGGAGCGCCTCAAGGTCCGCGAGAAGAAGCCCCGCCGCAAGCCCACACCCGGCCTGATCGGCGTCACCCAAACCAGGGGCGGGCGCTGGAAGGCCAGCATCAAGGAGGGCCGCAACGCCCACGGCGGATTCACCAACCGCTCGCTCGGCGTGTACGACACCTCCGAGGAGGCGGCCCGCGCCTACGACCGCGCCCTGATTGGCCTGGGGAGGCCTCCGGTCAACTTCCCTGATTTCAGTGTTTGAGCAGAAGTTCAACTGCGACCCTGCGCTAAGTGACAGGGTGGGACGATCCATCAAGTAAGGCCACTACCCCGCGCTGGGCCTGTAGGGCGCGCCTTCATCTGGTTCCGATAGCCTGCAGAGATGACGCTGTTCCAGCCCGGCCGCCCCCTTCCCGCCGATCCGCAGTCTTCCTCGGAGCGCACCCTGTACCACGCGCCCCGGTCATCCGGGGAGCTGGGCTCGATGACCCGCGAGGGCGGCACGTGGCAGTGGCGGCGGCTGCGTGGGGATGGGCCGGACGCGTACGGGACGGGCGGGTGGAGTGACCTGCAGACGTGGCTGCGGGGGTGAATGGCAAGTTTGCGCGCCGATTAACCGTCATTTCGGGGACAATGCGCTCATGACACCCCTCTGTTCAATTCAGTCCGGTTGTGCGGGGTGACTGCCGCTCCTGATCGGCATGCCGTCGCTGTCCTCGACTTCTGGCGGAACGCGGAGTTGTTCAGTCCCCCCACCATTCCCAAAGTGAATGTCCGCGACCGATTTGAACCTGTTTTTGCCGTGCAGAACAGTGCAGAACCACTCCCATGGCAGAACGGTCACCCGCTGGGTCAGCGCTCCGCAGGGTCAGGGCGAAAGTGGCGGCACACCTGGTACGGCGGAGCGTATGAACTGGAGCGGGTGAAGCACATCCTTGACGTGGCACTCAAACGACCGGGTGAAACGTACGAGGAGATTGTTCGGAGTGAAAGCTGCCTGTTCGCCGTGAGTTTTACAGATGAGGGCCGTCCACTCTTCGACACGTTTGTCGTGTCTTCCTGCGCGTGGGCGCTGGGGCAACTGACGAGCACCGGGCGGATGCCTGATCCGGATCTCTTCGAAACGGCCAGTGACGCTCTCCGGAAAGCGTTCGAGCTGGCGTTTGCTGTTCAGCCGGGCGATGCCCGAGGCGAACAGATCCTGCAATGGGGATTTGCGGCTGGACGAGTCATGACCGGCACGGAACTTGGAGAGTTCACGCAGAAGGTGGCACGTACCCTTGGCGTGCAGGACGTCCTGAAGCCTGGTGAATCCAGAATCAGGAGCTTCGCGGTGTCGAGTGCGAAGCACCTGTCACCAGACGAACAGGACTTCCTCAACAGCTTCTACCTGAAGGATCTGGGGCGGGTGTCACAGGCCATGGCACGGGGTCAGGTCGGCAGCGGCCTGCGGACCTACCTGACCCCGCAGGACCGTCTTCCAGTCCGTGAACGCGTCGACGTCCGTGATGAGCTGGACGTCGTGCTGGCACAGCTCAGCCCGGATCTGATTCCCTCGGGAAGCTGGCCAGCGAAGGATCATCATCCACTTGTCCTCAGTCAGCAGTTCGCGGTGAACACCGCGCTCAGTTCACTGCAGGGCGGTGGGCTCACGAGTGTCAATGGTCCCCCCGGAACGGGCAAGACCACGCTGCTGCGGGATCTCGTGTCGGCCGTGATCGTGCAACGGGCTGAGCAACTCGCGCTGCTTACGTCACCTGCGCAGGCATTTCAGGGCAGTAGCGGGTACCGGGTCGGGAAGTTCAACCGGCGGGCAAACACGTTCCGGAATCAATTCCTGGGTTTCGAGATCGTGGTTGCCTCCAGCAATAACGGCGCGGTTGAGAACATCACGCTGGAAATTCCGAAGCTGGACGCGGTCGATCCTTCCTGGCTGTCTCCTGGCGCTGATCCCGTGGTGGATTACTTTGCCGAAATCGCGACAGCAGTCATCGGGAAAGAGGCGTGGGCTCTCCTGGCTGCCCGTCTGGGCAACAAGCAGAACCGGAGTGACTTCATCTCCAAGTTCTGGTACGGCGATCGGGCCGGGAGTTCAAGTGCCGCGGCAGGATTCCGGACTTACCTTCAGGGTCACGAGGGTGGTGCGGTCGACTGGCCGCGAGCAGTTCAGCGGTATCAACGCGCCGTGAAGTCGGAACAGGCCATCCGTCAGCAAAGGCAGCAGGCACACGCGATGCTGATGCGCCACAGGGAAGTTCTGAACTCACTGCGGAGCATTCCCGTCCAACTCGCTGATCTGGAGGGTGCGCTGGCGAGAGTGGACGTTCAGATCAGTGGCGCGCATTCGGCAGAGCAGGCCGCCGTCACGGACGTCACGGACTGTGAAAGTCGGCGGTCTCACCACGCCACGCTCCGACCTGGGGTCTGGGCCAACCTGCTTTCCCTGGGACGGGACTTGCGAACGTGGCAGGAGCAGGACGCGCAGCATGTCACGTCGATTGAGGAAGCATCCCGGACATTGAAGGCCGCGAGGCAGGCGACCCGATCCGCGCGTGATGCGAAAGCCGAACTTGAACGGAAACAGAGGGATCTGCAGAAGAGCCTGGGACACCTCCAGGCGGAAGCTCAGCGGCTGACGGGTGAATTACACACGGTGAGGACCTCGCTGGGCGTGCATTTCCCTGACCTGCAGGTGTGGGCGACCGATGACGAGGCGCGGGAGCATTCCTCACCGTGGCTCGATCCTGCATGGAACGCCGCGCGCAGGCGCGTGTTCCTCGAAGCTTTGAACCTGCACCGCGCCTTTATCACGGCGAATGCCACAGCGTTCAGGCAAAACCTCACGGTGGCGATGGATCTGCTGAGTGGTGACTTTCCGGCGGGCGCAGCGGATGAGGCTGCGAGGACGGCCTGGGCGAGCCTTTGCTTCGTCGTGCCGGTCTTATCCACCACTTTCGCCAGCTTCGACCGGCTGTTCGCACGAATGGGCAGGGAAAGCCTGGGCTGGCTGTTGATTGATGAGGCTGGTCAGGCCGTACCACAGGCGGCTGCGGGAGCGATCTGGCGGGCGAAACGCACGCTGGTGGTTGGTGATCCGTTACAGCTGGAGCCTGTCGTGACACTGCCTGAATCCGTTCAGGAAGCCCTCCGGACGCACCATCGGGTCGCGGAGGCGTTTGCTCCCCGTGTGACGAGTGTGCAGGAATTGGCTGACCGGACCACGCGGTACGGCACTGCCCTGCGGCGGGACGATGGCAGTCACCTGTGGGTGGGTTCGCCGCTCAGAGTGCACCGTCGGTGTGATGAGCCGATGTTCACGATCTCGAATCGCGTGGCGTACGCAGGCATGATGGTCTTTGGTACTTCCCACAAGCAAGCAGTGAATCTGCCGGCGAGTGGCTGGATCGATGTGCAAGGCCCGGCTGACTCGCACTACGTCCCGGCTGAAGGGGAAGCCCTGAAGCGATTGCTATCCACGTTGCTTCACTCTGGGCAGGCACCTGGGGAGATCTATCTGATCTCTCCGTTCCGAGCTGTCGTCAAGGAGTTACGCGAAATCGGCCGGGCAGCGGGAGTTCAGTTGACTGGGACCGTGCATACGGTTCAGGGTAAAGAGGCAAACGTTGTCATTCTCGTGTTGGGCGGTCATCCATCGAATGTCGGAGCCAAGGCCTGGGCGGCCAGCAGCCCGAATCTGTTGAACGTGGCCGTCAGTCGGGCAAAGCGGCGACTCTACGTGATCGGGGACCGCAGTGCTTGGCAAGCCCATCCATACTTCTCGGAAATGTCGACGGTTCTTCACCCGTTTGACGATTCAGGAATGAACGGCCCGCTGTGGAATTGAGCGGTGAACTGCCGTGGGACGCAAAAGAGCGGCACGGCCGGGGTCTTTGCGGGTAGCCTGCGCGCATGACGGACGTCGCACGCTACGTGCAGGATCACCCCTACCAGATGCTCTACGGCCTGATCGGCCTCGCGATCCTGCTGGTGATCACCGAGATCCGTCACGCGGTCGAGACGGCCGCGCTGCGCCGCGCGTTCCTGCGTCCCGCCGCCGTCACGCCTGTAGCAGGCACTGCGCCGGTCGCCCCTGCGCCCGCCAGGACGGGTGGCGCGCTGGTCAGCCTGGCGCTGGCCGTGGTGATCCTGGGCGGGGCGTTCTACCTGCTGCCGCTCCTGCAGGGGCAGCTCGGGCAGGGGGGCAGCGCCGCTCCGGTGGCGCAGGCCCTGACCAGTGGGACCTACCGGGGCGTGGGGACCAGCCCGGTGGGCAGCGCGGACCTGACCCTGACGCTGGATCTGCTGAGCACGCCGAAGCGGGTCGTGCTGGCGAACCCGACGCTCGGCACGTTCTGGATGCGGGGGGAGGTCACGCCGGAGAGTGGCGGGACGTACCTGTCCGGGACGCTGATAGCCGCCAGCGGAGCGTCGTGGGGGACGATCAAGGCGCACGTGACGGCGCGGCAGGTGACCGGCAGCGTCGGGGCCGGGCCGGTGCAGTGGCAGCTGGACCTGCGGCGCTGAGCAGACCCACTGCGTCTGGAGTGCGAGTGGCACACACCGCCGAGATTGGGTACTACTACGCAAAGTACCTTGCGGTGCGTGCTGCACAGCCGTCAGGATGCGGACATGCCAAATAACGCCTCCACCGCACCCAAAGCCGCCGCCTCCCGGATCGCCAAGACGGAACTCGTCGACCGGGTCGCTGCCGAGACCGGTCTGACCAAGAAACAGGCCGGTGACGCGTTCGACGCCATGGTCGACGCCGTCATCAACGGCCTGAGGAACGGCCAGAGCGTCGGCCTGCCCGGCCTGGGCACGCTGAGCGTCCGCGCAACCAAGGCCCGCACTGGCGTGAAGCCCGGCACCAGCGAGAAGATCCAGATCCCGGCCGGGAAGAAGATCGGGTTCAAGGTCGCCAGCACGCTGAAAGACAACCTGTAACGCGGCAAGAGCAGCGCCGGGCCTCGAACGTGAGGCCCGGCGCTTCGTGTGGTCAGTCGCTGAGGGGTAGTGCGGCGCGCAGGGGCAGCGGGGTGACCAGGGTGCGGTCGCGCTGTCCGGTGAGGTCCGGCCCGGCTGCGGTCTGGGCGAAGCGTTCGGCGAGGGCCGTGAGCTGGGCGGTGCTGACCAGTGCGCCGAGCAGGCGTGGGCTGGCACTGAGGCTGGGGGTGACGCGGTACAGGCCGGGCTGGACGGCCTGGGCGCTGCCGACGTGCTGGCCGTTCCAGGTGAGGGCCGGGGGCAGTCCGGGCCGGGTGACGAGCCCCACCCCGGTGGGCGGGGCCCGCAGCTCCTCGGTGAGGTAGGCGTCGGGGGCGGGGTCGGGCGCGACCTGGGTGACGGCGTGCCGGATGAGCGGGGCGGGTTTCATTCGGTGATGGGCTGGCCGTGCTCGTCGGTTTCCAGGCCGCAGCATAGGCATTCGTGGCCTTCGAGCTGGCCGGTGGGGTCGTGGTGCAGGGCGATGAAGGCGGGGTGGCCGCAGCGGGGGCAGCTGGGGCCGGGTTCGAGGTGCGCGTCGGGCTGGGGGGATGCGTCAGGCATGGGTATATGATGCCTCTTTATGCGGGCGGGGTGGTGTGTCTCTTCTGTGGCAGCAGGCGCCGCGCCACGCTGGCCTGCGACACGGCCGCGTCCACCAGCTGCACGCCCCGCTCGACCGCCTGAAGCGCGTCCCGCACCTCGTGATTCTCCGCGGCTTCCAGCGCCAGGACGCGCAGCAGGCGGCGCAGGTCCGGGCTCAGGCGGGCCAGGGCGTCCTCCAGGCGCGCGAGGCGCACCTCGGTGCCCTGCTCGGCCAGCGTGGTCATCGCGGCCGCGAACGCCCGCGCCTTGGCCTCCTCGTGCCGCGCGTAGTAACGGCCGTCCAGGAACCAGCCCCAGAACCGCGCCCGCGTGCCCTCGACCTGCAGACGGAAGCGGCGGGTACTCACCGGCAGGCGACCCTCGCCGTCGTCCAGGATCGCGGTGACGCTCCCGTCACGGGTGGCCCCGACCAGCCGCTCGCCCTGCGCGTCGCGGACCGCCTCGAACGGCACGAACTGGCGGCTGAGCCCGTTCCAGGTCGCACCCCGGATCTCGGTGCTGGAGAACAGCTGCAGGGCAGAGAACGCCGCGCTGTACGCCGCCTGGAGGAACACGTAGTCGGTGGGGGTGCCGCCGGGGAGGGCGAGCGCGCCGGTGATCACGCCCTCCTCGACGAACACGGTGAGGTGGCCGGACTGCGCGCGGGCCTCAGCGAGCTGGGCGGCGGCGCTGGGCGTCACGGGCAGATGCAGATCGAGGCCTTCGAGGGTGCGCAGGTGGGCGAGAGCACCCTCGACGAGTGGACTGGGGAGGATGACGGTGGCGTTGCGGTAGCTGGGCATGGTGGTCTCCTGGGGGGACGGGGCCGCCCCGGCTGGTCGCGCGGGGCGGGTGTGGGCTTCAGGCGGCGCGGCCGTCACGGATGGTCAGGCCCTGACGGTTGAGCGCGATGTGGAAGTTCACGAGGCTGCTGGGAAGGCCGCCGTGCAGCCCGGAGAGGGTGAGGATGTCGAAGCGGGGCAGCGTGGCGTACAGGCCGAGGTGCCGGGTGAGATCCATGCGTGGTTTGAACTTCAGGCCGTGCACGAGGTCAGCCCAACTGGGGACGCCTGCGCCCCGCGCAGCCGCGTCGCACCACTGCGGCGCCACGTGGTAGGCCTGCAACAGGTAGGCGTGCGGTTCGAGCCGGTCCGCGGGCGTGCTGCTGGCCTCGACGATGCGCAGGCCGGTTTCGTCGGTGTGCAGGGTGACCCGGTACCCCAGGCAGCTCTGGCAATGGTTGGCGGCGAGAAAAGGGGGGATGCCCTCAGGCGCGACGGTCATGGCGACGTCGAGGTCGGCGGCGCGCACCTGCACGGGCGCCTGCCAGTTCCAGTCCTGGGGCAGGGTGAGCAGGGCGTTGATGATGGTGCGGCGACCGGTAGGGGAGACGAGTTCGTTCATGGCTATATGATGTCATTTAATGCGGAGAGCGTAGTGTGTCTTTTGTGTGCCCTGCGGCGAAAACAGCCCCCAGCGCCCACCTCACCCCGCCCGCGCCAGATCGAACAGACCCGGCTGTCCCGCCCCCGCCTCGACCCATCCCTGCACGTCCCGCAGGCCCCGCTCGACGCCGGTGAAGCGCAGGTAGGTGCCGTCACACGAGTCCACGCCCAGCGCCACACAGGCCTGCACCCGCCGCGCGCTGTTCACCCGCCCGACGTGCACGCCCCAGTACCCCAGCGCCGCCGCCTGGGCGATCAGCGCCGGGCCGTGCTGCCCCCGCCACGCATCCGACCCGGCCAGGAACAGCCAGTTCGCACCGTCGGGCAGCGGCAGCCTCTCCTGACCGTCCTGCGCCACGACCGCCACCGGGAAGTCGTGCGCCTCGATCACCGACCGCCAGCGCGGAAACAGCGTCAGGGTGGCGGCCGCGTCTCCCACCACGTCCGGCGCGGCAACGAACAGGCAGCGCGGGGCGAACGGCTGCAGCCGCTCCAGGTGCGCGAGGAACGCCCCCTCCCGGAATCGACCGGTGAATCCGTCGTTGTCACTCGCCCACCAGCGGCCCTCCGCAAGCGGCGCCAGGCCCCGCACCCGGGGGCCCACCATGACCCCCACGTGCGCCGAGACAGTCCCCAGGCGGCTGCTGGTCGCAACCAGATACATCGTCATGCCGCGACCTTCAGACGCAGCAGCATCCGCCCCAGCTCGCCGCGCCGCGTGAACACGTCGAAGATCCGGTCCATCGAGGCCAGCTCGGCAGGCGTGAAACGGCGAGCGAACACCCGGCGCAGCTGCGCGGTATGCGCCCGGCCCCACACGAGCAGGGCTGCCTGCGCCTCGTCGCGGGCGGCGCGGGCCGCGTTCAGGCCCAGCTCCTCGTCCGCCTGATCCATGAGCTCGGCCCACTCCTGCTCGGTGCAGTCCCCATGATCGAAGCGCAGGGTGATCAGGTCCTGCACGAAGGCCACGTCGACCGCGACCCGCTTCACCTCATCCAGCGCCAGCGCGTAATTCCGCTGCACGGGGTGCAGGTCCGCCCAGCGCCCGCTCACGCGAGGCCCTGCGCGAGGCGGCTGGCGTGCAGGCGAACCTGCTCGGCCTCGTGGGGTTGGACCTCGGTGAGGCTGCTGATCACGCGGCCCAGCGCGGCGGTCGCCACGGCGGAGTGGTTCCCGGCGAGCACGCCGATCAGGGCGAGGTCACGGTGCAGGCGGCTGGCGGCAGGCTTGGGTAGCCCGATGCGGACCTCCTCGACCAGTTCGACCTGGCCGTCGGCCTTGGCGCGGTTGAGGAGAGCGGTGGCGGCGGCGACCGTCGCGGGCTGGCCGTCGACGCTGGCGCAGCGTTCACCGCGGCCGTCCGCGGAGAGGGTGACGCGGCGGGTGGCGAGGATCACGGGGGCGGTGCCGGGCTCGTAGCGGCCGTAGAGGGTGACGTTCCAGGTGCGGGTGATGTTGCGGGGTTTGGTATCGTTGTGCATGGCCTTGCTCCTTTGACGGGGGTGGGGTTGGGCGCGGCGAATCTTGGCGGAGGACCCGCGCCCTTTTCTTGTTTCTTATGATGTCATTTTATGCGGGCATGTTGATGTGAAACCCCTGTGTGTAGCGCGGAGGCTCGTACGGGAAGCGGCAGCCCATTCCCGCGAAGCGCTCGATGGTGACCCAGGCGTACTCGTCCGGGGCGAACCCCTCCACCCAGATCGACGGCCAGTCCCGCTCCGCCCCGATCACCCGCGCCCGGCGTTCCTCCCCGCCCGGCAACACCGCCGTCCACTCCAGCCCGGTCAGCTCGTACCGCCTGTCTCGGGAAATATCAGCGTTTCGCATGCCTGATTTTTGCTCTGGGACGAAGAAAACGGGTGTGTCTCATCTGTGTAAGATTGCTTTTAATGCGGGGCCGTGCGCATGATGCGCTCTATGACTCCTGTGCCCCCCTCTTCCGCACTCCCCCCCGACCGCGAGCAACTCCTCACCGCCCTGGCTACCGCCGCCCGCGAACGCGCCGAGACCCTCGGCCTGAGCCGCAATGACCTCGCCCGGCGCGTGTACGACCCCGCCGAACCCACCAGTCAGCAGCTGAGCGACCTGAGCCGCATGCTCGACGGCCGCCGCCTGGGCCTCCTCGCCGCCACTGGTCTGAAACTGCTCGATGTCCTCGGCCTGCAGGAACTGCGCCCCGTCTGGGGAACGGTTGACGTGCAGCCCGGCGTGCGGGCCGCCAACCTCAGTGCCGCCACCGACCTGCGCCTGGGCACCGACACCACCATCCGCGGCCGCCTGACCTACGCTGCCGCCAGGCGGGCCGTGGACATCGGCATGACCCGCGAGGAACTCGCCCGCCGCGCCGGACTGGTGGATCTGGACCGCGTGCCGCCCCCCACCGAGCACACCATGCGCGCCACCGCCAGCCGCTACCTGACCGGTAAGACCAGCCTGCTCACCACGAACGGCCTGGACGTCCTGCGCGCCCTGGGCCTGCAGGAACTCCAGCCGGTGTGGCGCACGCCCCGCAAGGGCCGGAGCGCGGGCGGGTGAGCGTGCTCACACGGGTGCACGGCGGCGCGGGGGCGTGCTACCGTTGCCGCGTGATACCCGAGTTTCCCGAGGCAGAACGCACCCCGGAGCGCGTGTGAGTCGCGGTCCCATCCTCATCGGCATGGCCAGCCTCAAGGGCGGGGTCGGCAAGACCACCAGCGCTGTCCACATCGCCGGGCGCTTCGCCGAGCAGGGCCGGAAAGTCCTCCTGGCGGACGGCGACCGCATCCGCACCGCCACCACCTGGGCGGCGCGCGGGCACCTGCCGTTCACGGTCGGCAGTGAACGCAGCCTCGCCCGCGCCGCCGAATACGACGTCGTGATCATCGACAGCCGCGGCGGACCCGAGACCGTGGAACTGGTCGAACTGGCGCAGGCCTGCCACCAGCTGGTCCTGCCGGTGCAGGCGGACATCCCCAGCATCGACGGGGCGCAGCAGACCGTGAACGTCCTGCGCGAGCATGGCGTGCAGGACGAGCAGTTCGTGGTGATGCTGACCCGCGTCAAGAAACAGCGCGTCGGTGAGGGCCGCGAGGCGATCACCAGCCTGAACATGCCGCTGCTGGCCGGGAAGATCCGGCAGAGCGACGCGTTCGTCGACGCGGCGAACGAGGGCGTGCTGGTGCGCGACGTGCGCGGGAACAAACTGGCCCGGAGCTGCTGGCAGGATTACATCGAGGTCACCCGTGAACTCGAAGCGCGGATCGGGGCGCGGGCATGACCGGTAAGCGCGGTGGACTGCTGGGCGGCCTGGACGCCCTGCGGCAGAGCCTGCCCCGTGAGGACGATGACGGGGGTGAGCAGCCCGCCCAGGTCCAGCAGGAACAGCAACAGCCGCAGCCCGCTCCGGCGAAGCCCCGCCCTGCCCGGAAGTCGCCCGCGAAGGCCGCGCCCGCCAAGGCGCCCACCACAGCCCCGTCCCGTCCTGCCGGCAGCTTGAACCTGCCCGCCTGGGACGGCGGGACCAGTAGTCGAAGCGGTGGGAAGAATCCGAACCTGGGGACGCGGGTGCGGCCGGAGCTGAAGGCGGCCCTTGACCAGCTGGTCTACGGGCTGAAGCAACAGGGCTGGCCGGTGGATCATCATCACGTCGTGGAGCTGCTGCTCGAACCGCTGCTCGACCCGGAGGGCATCGAGCGGATCGTCGCCGAGCTGCCCACCCGTCTGGGCCGCCGCGATTGATCTCGCCGATATAATCGCGCCCCCGCCAGCCTGATCAGGGCGAGCGGGGGCGCGGTCGTATCGGGTCAGGTCAGGGGCTGGATGAACGTCCAGGGCTGCCGGAGCAGTTCCTGCTGGCGCCGGGCGGCCGCTGCGGCGTCCAGTTCTGCCTGACGGCGCTCGCGCAGGCCGGGCACGGTGAAGAACCCGAGGTGCGCGGGCTGCCCGTGGTGGCTACCGGTGACCTCCATGTCGTCGGCGGCGTAGCGGGTCACGTGCACGGTGACGGGCTGGTCCAGATCGGCGCTGCTGGTCAGCACGAGCGAGGGCGCTCCGGCCTGCAGGTCGGCAAAACGCAGGACGTGCCCGAGGGCGTCGCCGAGCGTCCCGGTGAACGCGAGCTGCTGCGCGAGGGTGGGCTGGTCGGTGGGGGGGACAGGCATCAGGACCTCCGGGGTGGGGGTGCCCCGGGCGGAGCCGGGGCGGAGCGGATCAGGCGAGGGTGATCACGACGGCGACCGTTTCGCCGTCGAGCTCGGCGCCATACCCGGCCCACTCGGCGAGGCCTTCCTCGGGCTGCCCGGCGACGCCGTGGTCGGCACCGTCGTGGGTGGGGGCGAGCAGGACGGGCGCGTGGCTGAGGCCGCGGGCGTCGAGGGACTGCAGGGCTTTGATCATTTCGCGGACGGTCAGGGTGTCTTTCATGCCCTTATGATGCCATATAATGCGGTGTGGCGCGACGCGCCTCTTGTGCGGCCCTCCACCTTCCTGTTTGGCAAATGAATTGAAAGTGAAAGAGAGTTAAACGAAAAATTAAGCCCACCTTGCCCCATACGAGCGTGCCTTCCCCCAAATGGGGGTATAGCCTTGCGCAATGAAGAAAAAGTCGCTTCTGACCTTCTCGCTCTCATGCGTACTCATTTTGAGCAGCTGTGGGCTCCATGCTGCTCCAGACCCCTCGTCTGCCGGACCATCACGCACTGGCAATACAACAAGTGTTCAAGAAAGCCCTATTCTTAAAAACGCGTTGACTTCTCAGTCTTTTCAGAAAGCCCTCGTATTACTTGAATCTGAAAATGTTAAAATTAACCTAAATGAAGCGATAAGGAAAGATGATGCTGGTATGCCTGTTTTCGCTTTGAGGACTAGTCGCAATGATTTGATGGTCTACATTTCAGTTCCCGAGTCGGGAGAAGTGCTGACTCAATTTATTACCCGAAGCGAAGAGGGGCACATTTTGGGTACCGATATCGGCAGTTCGGCAGTCTATGAGTTCGACAGCCATCTGCAAGTGGTTAGGTCTGGATGGGCGGCATCTGACAAGAATTTGAGCTCACTATTTGTTATGGGTGGCCAGAAGCCTGCTAATAATAGCGTGAAACTGTCAGCTCAGGATTGCACTGTGCCCAGTGATATGTACATCGACCTGTATTTTGCTCAGAATGAAGCTGAAAATGCCGGTAATGCGGCGGCGGCTGCAGCAATAGCTTTTGCTTCGGCTGATTTCTTTTTAATGGCTTGCTTTGGCGGCCCTGCGGCATGCGCTGGAGCTGTTTCTGCCTTTACACTTGCCGCGATCAATTTGAATATCGCCACAAAGACGCTGACAACGGCAAATAAAAAAGTGCAAGAGCAGATGCGCAGGATTAACGAATGGCGACGGACTAATTGCAGTTGAATATAGGAGTTTATCATGAATAAGCTAAAAATAGCTCTAATTAGTATATTGGCCGTTATTGCGTGGTTTACATTCTATAATTTTGGATTCTATCCTTCTGTTGCAATTATATTTGCAATCATCGCACTCTCCGTCTTATTAATTAGGCCTATGCAAAAATAATCAACCCCCTCCCTTGCGGGGATAAGATTAATGTGTCATTAGATAAAGAGTCATAGATGAATTATGTCCAGCTTAATTAATGGATTGAGGGGAGGCATCGGTATTTCGATGCCTCCCCTCAATGCTGCTATTCAGGCATACCATTGAAATTGCAGGGGGACGCGCTGAGGACCGCGACGTCCTCGACCTTCACCCCGAACACGCCGCCGTCGAGGGCCTTGAGGTACACCGGCATGGCGTAGGGGGGCGGGGCAGGCCGAACTCCTCGTTGTCGATTTCGGCCAGCACGTCGGCCACCGTCGCGTCCCAGCAGTGGTTGTCCGGCACCGCCAGGAACGCCGCGGCCTCCCCGCTGACGACGAGCTGGAAGCGGCGGGCCGTCACGCTGGGCGGGAACAGCAGGGTGACCGGGGCGGTGGCGGGGAAGGCGGCGAGTGCGGCGCGGAGATCGGCGAAGCTGAGCGTTTCGTTCATGAATCTATGATGCCGGATTATGCGGGGCGTTTAGTGTGTCGAATGTGTGTGGAACGCCGAATCCGGCGCGCTTACGACACCGAGGCCCGCAGGACGCCGTCACCCGCCAGCCGGACCACCAGCAGCCGCCCCCGCACCCCCTGGCGAGCACAGGCCAGTCGAGCGGCACGCCCGCGAGGTCCTGATGGAAGCGCCAGGACAGATCCGCGACCTGCAGCCCCGCAGCCGAGAAATCCGGGCACGGCACCAGCAGGAGATGCCCAGCCTCCACGCGGATCTCGAAACGAGTCGGGGCGCTGGCGCGCAGGGCGAGGTTCACCGGCAGGTCCGCTGGAAGGGTCTTCAGCTGGGCGCGCAGCGCGGAGACGGTCAGGGCTTCAGGCATCAGGGGGTCTCCAGGACAGGGCAGAACGGGCGGTGGGGGTTGCCCCCGGCCCCTGGGGGGCGCGGGGGCCGGTCGGGCCGCTCAGGCGACCGCAGGGGCCTTCGGGGCGCGCGCCCACTGGCGGACCTGCTTGCTGTCCTCGTTGGCCGCTTCGAACACCGGGCGCATCGCGGCGGCCTCGGGCAGTCCGCGGCGGCGCGCGGCCCCCTCGCGGCTGCGGATCGCGGTCACGACGTCGAACAGGCGGTCCCACGCGGCGTTGGCCCCATCGTGGTCGCCGCGCATCGCGCAGACCTCCAGCCGGGCCTGCAGCGCGAAGCGCTCCTCGACCCGGGCCCGCCACGTATCCCGGGCATCCTCGGCTTCGGCCTGCAGGTGACCGTGGCGGGCCGCGTCGGCCTCGCGGGCCTCGACGTCGGTGCCCTGGGCGCGCAGCGCGGCTGCGACGCGCTCCCAGCCGTCGGCGGGCAGGGCGTGGGGGGCGGCCACGCCGCGCACCTTGGCGGGGGCGTCGGCCTGGGCGACCGGGGGCAGGTCGACCTCGGTGGGCGCGGGCAGCGCGACCGGGGCGGGGGCATCGACGGGCTCGGCGGCCGGCGCGACTTCGGGCTCCTGGACGGGCTCGGCGTCGGCCTGGGCGGGCGCTTCTACCGCGACCACCGGCTCGGCGTCGGTTTCGGTGGCCGCGTCGTCGGCGGGCAGCAGGGCCTCGACGCTGGCCTGGATGCGGATGATCTTCAGGCGGCGGTTCATCAGGGCGGGGTTGCGGGTCTCGCCAGCGTTCAGGCCAGCCTCGACCACGTCGAGCAGGGTGCGGGCTTCGGCGAAGTTGCCAGCCTGGGCGGCGGTCTGGGCTTCTTCGGCGGCGGTGAGGGCTTCGGCGAGGGCGGTCTTGATGACTTCGTTCATGGGTCTATGATGCCAGTTTATGCGGGTTGCGTGGTGTGTCGAATGTGTGCGGGAAAAAGCCGCTGCCGTGCGCGTTTTTTCTATTCCTGACCCAGAAAGATGTGCAGGGCGCGGACCGCGCGCAGGCCCGGAGTTCGGCAAATCCGGGCGCCCGGGCCGTGAGGGAAGCGCGCCCCATGACTGCCCCGCACGGAACCGCGCCGGAGGGCCGGGAAGGGGCCAGCAGACCGCCCCGCGCCCCGCAGTCGCGCCCGGAGCGCCGCAGGGGGCGCAGCGGCCCGGCGGTGAGCGCGGCGGGCACAACGGAAACCGGCCCCCCTGGGCGGAAGGGCCGGTGCGGACAGCGGACTGCAGTTACTGCCAGCGCAGCAGGTACTCGCCCAGCGCCGCGCGGAAGCGGTCGGTGAGGGCATAGAACCGGTCGTCGAGCGTGGCCAGGGCATCGGCCTGATCGTCACTCAACCGGCTGAACGACGGCGGGGCGAAGCGGTGGGTCTGATCGATCAGCGCGAGGACCTCGGTCACGGCCGCGCGCTGACCGGGGCAGTGCTCGGCGAAGCGGGCCAGCGCCAGGCGGAGCACGGCCTCCTGGTTCTCGCGGTAGTTCCAGCCGACCCACTGCTGGAAGCCGCCGTTCCCGACGGACGCGACGAGGGTGTGCAGCACGATCAGGTGGCGGTCGCGCTGGGGCAGGGTGTCGAGCCACGCGGTGAAGTCGAAGGTGCGGGCGGCGGCGAGCAGGCGGGTCAGGTCGGATTCGAGGGCTGGAATCATGGATTTATGATGGCGTTAAATGCGGGCGGGGTGGTGTGTTGATTCTGTGTGGGACGCACCGGACGGGGCCTCATCGTCGGCGGGCTCGGCATAGCGCCAGCGCAGGCCCCGGCACCGCGTGCCCCAGCGCAGCGCGTGGCTGAGCGCCGACTGGCTCACCCCATGAGCGGCCGCCGCTGCCGACTGGGAGGCGTACCGCCCCACCAGATCCCCGGCGTCGGTCAGCGCCTCGACCACCCGCGCGCCCTGCCCGACATACGGGCCCGGCGCAGGCGCGTCCGCGTCGACGACCCGCCAGCCCTGCAGCCGGATGCCGCGCGCCAGCGCGTGCGCCACCGAGGTGACCGGCACCTTCAGCGCCTCGGCCGCGGCCGTTCGCGACGGGTACTCGGCCCCCAGCACCCCGGCGTTGTCGTACAGCCGCACCGGGAGCTTGGCGCTGTCCACATACGCGCCCGGCGGCGGCGCGGCCTTGCGGCGCACCCGGACGCCCTGACGCAGCCGCCGACCGTTCAGCGAGTGGTGCACCGCCGTGACGCTCTCGCCCAGCGCCCGCGCGGCCTGCACCTGGGACTCGTAGGTGCCGATCACTGCCCCGGCGTCGTCATAGGCCACCACGTGCCGCGCGTCCCGGACCAGCGGTCCCGGCGCAGGCGCCTGGGCGCGGCACACCCGCACGCCCCGGATGACACTCCCGGTGCGGACTGACAGATACACCCCCTGGGACGAGACCCCCAGCGCCTGCGCGACCTCGACCTGCGTGGCGTAGCGCCCGGCAACCCCGCCCGCCGCGTCATAGGTCACGTAGCCGCGCTGCGGGTCCGACAGGGGCGCAGGATCGCCCTCCCGTGCCCAGCGCAGCCCGGTGCAGCGCGTGCCCAGCTCCATCGCGCGCTCGACACTGCCCCGCAGCACCTGCCGGTCGCGGGCAGCGGCGCTGACACTGGGATAGGAAACGGCTGCCCGGCCCTGGTCGTCATACCCGATCACTCGGCGTCGTTTCATGGCGGTCATCCTGGGTGACCTGATAAGGGACGGGCCGGGGCCGCAGCCCAGATCCGTCCCGCGAGACCGGTCAGTACCAGACCGTGCCGACCTGCTGCGTGCCCGCCACCAGCCGGATCAGCCGCAGCTCGCGCTGGGGCCGGGCGAACACGGCGGTGTCGTCGGCCAGCCCCGTCCAGTTGAGCGCCACCTGGGTCGCCCCCGGGCAGAGCAGCCGGATCTCCCGCACCAGCCCCGACAACGTGGCGGCGATCGGGTGTCCTTCGGCGACGTCGCAGGCCTCCCGCGCCACGGCGACATTATCGAGGGCGACGACCCGGGCCTGCGCGCCGGCGTGGGTCACTGGCAGGGTGCGGGCCTGGGCGGCCAGCTCCAGCGCCGCCTGGAGATTCTGTTCGAGGATGGCGCGGCGCGCGCCGCCGATCAGGTCCCGGGGCAGGGGCTGCCCGACTGGCGCGGCCGTGGCGATGCCGGACAGGTGGACGTGGGTCAGGGTGTAGGCGGCGCGGATCTCGCGCAGCAGGCGCTTGGCGCGGGCCTGACTGCCGGGCTGGCGGGACAGTCCGGCCGGGGCGCGGGTGAGCGGGTCGTGCAGGGCGGCGGCGAGGTGGGCGTGGCGGTCGGAATGAACAGGGAGGTTGGCTTCCATGCCTATATGATGCCAATTTATGCGGGGCGGGTGGTGTGCGGAGTGTGTGCAGTGCGGAAAAACAAAGGGGGAGCGCGTCACGCGCTCCCCCTGCACCAGGGGTTTTTGCTGGCCCGCGCCTGAAACCTTTGCCTGCTCCGTCGAGGCGTCCGGTGCCCCGTGATTGACTGTCGAGCAAGCGCCAATGAATCCGACTAGACGATAATCTCTTTAAATTCTGTCTTGTCGACGTCGAATCTGGAATGATTCTTATCCCTACTGTCCGAAAAACTGATAAAATGCACAGTTTCAAGTTTGTTGTCATACCCGGTATGGTAAAACCTGACACTGATCCCCTCTCTTGAATCATCTGCGGGCAAGTTGTTTTTGAAAAAATTATCCCAATCCGGTTTTTGGATGTTGATCTGTCCGCCCACATCCAGATTTCCGCCATCAAACGATTTATCAACCACAAGATCTCTCTTTTCGGGATACTTGGAATTATAGTAACTCAATCCGATCACATAAACTGGAGAAGGGCTCATGTTGACGATTTGAAGATTGCCTTCCGCGTTGGTTCTGAGGACGATCTTAATTCGCTTTTCCCGATCGATCCTTTCTTTTTCCATATCGTTCAACTCGCGACTTACCCGATAGACGAGAAAAGAAAAGCACGCCGAAAGTATGATGCTGATGGGACCAAAGAAAGCGTAAGAGTAGGCCTCGAAAGTGTCCTTGTTTCCCTGAGGTAGTGGCTTCAGCTCTCTGATATAGCCATACGCAAAAAGAGAAATGATAATGGCTATGGATATGAACAGGGAGATCTGGTAGAGCTCCACTCTGAGCTTTTTCGATTTCAGCATTGACACACTTTAGCCGGAGTGAGAGGGAGTGCCGGCGCAAACTGTGCACGTCCGTGGACGCCGCACAGCGCATCTTCTGATCGCAGGTTCAAGCACCAGAAAGAGAAATTCCACAGGTGCCTGACCTCACTTACGCGGCGGCCTGCGCGACGGCGGCGCGGAGCTGGGCGCGCTGCGCGGCCGCGTCCGGGAACAGGGCCCGCCACGCCTCGACCGCCGCGGCAGAGATCCCGGCCGGGCAGGTCACCACGGCGCGCTGCACCGACGCCTGGAGGCCCTGATCGATCAGGAACCGCCGCAGGCTCATGGCTTCGAGCGCGCTGGCCAGCGTGACGGTCTCCTGCACGCCGGTGAGGCCCTGCGCCTCGTCCCGCTGCTGGAGTTCCGCGTTGAGCTGAGCCGCGACCCGCTGCGCGGCGGCCTTGTCGTCCTCCAGGCGGCGCCGCGCCTCATTCCACTCCCGTTCACGCCGGATCGTCGCGGCGCGCTCGCTGGCCAGGGTGCGTTCCAGTTCTGCCTCGCGGCCCGCGGCCTGCGCCTTGGCCTGTTCCAGCTGGGCCTGCAGGGCGTCGGCGCGGCGCCGCTCGGCGGTCGCGTCGGCCTGGGCGCGTTCGGCCGCGCCGCTCATCAGTTCGCGTTCGTCGTTCAGCAGGCCGTCCAGGCGCACGAGTTCCTCGCCGAGCTGGTCGTTCACCAGCTGCGCCATCAGGCTGCCGATGCGTCGTTCGACGCCCTGGAACATCGTCACGAAGGCCGGGAGCCGGCCCACGAGGCGGCGGCGGGTGATTTCCTCCGAGTGGCCGACCGTGTGCACCAGGCCGACCTGACACATCAGTTCGACGTACGCGTCGATGGCGACTTCGAGCAGGAGACCGGTCGCGCCCTGCCCGTGCTTCTTGAAGTACTCCGCGGTGAACTGGCTGGCGAGCTGCGCCAGCACGCCCTTATCCCGCATCGGCATGCTCTGGAGCTTGTGGGCCAGCGCGATGGCCGCCTCGACGTGCTCCTCCTTCACGCCAGGCGGGACGGGCACGGTCATGCCCTGCGCCACGACCTCCTGCACGGACCTGCCCAGCGGGGCGCTCGCCTTCTTGTGCGCGAGGAACTCCTTCAGGGTGTCGCTGACGACGGGAAACGGTTTGTGGTCGCTGAGTTCGAACATGGGAGGCCTCCGGGTGGGGTCAGAACAGGGACGGCATGACCGTCGGTTTCGGGGCGGGGCTGGGCACATCGACGGGCGCAGGCAGCGGCGCTGGGGGGGTGGGAGCGGGGGCCGCGGCGGACAGATCCGCGCGGGTGTACGTGCCGGGCCGCAGCAGCTGCTCCCCGACCCGGGACCGGGCGACCGCGAGGCGCGTGCCGTCCGGGTAGGCCAGGACGTGGGTGACGGTCGCCGCGCCGATCACGCTGGCCTGCACCGCGTCTCCCACCGCCAGATCCAGTGCCGGCAGATCCGCAGTCGGGCATTCCGCCTCGGCAGGGGCGGGCACTTCGTCGACCGGCGCGGGCCCCTCTACGTCGGACACCTCCTCCGCCCAGGGCGCGCCCTTCGGGACGGGCACGGTGCCCAGACCACGCCGCGCCGCGTACTCGGTCAGGGTGAGCCGCTCGACCGCGCAGCCCTGCACCTCCATCGTCCGGACGAAGCGCGCGCCGAACTCGGCCGAGGTCTCGCAGCTCACCGCGTGCGTGGTGCCGCCGGGGGCGCGGGCGATCAGGACGTGCACGTCGCCTCCCGGTTCACGCGGATCTCCGGAGTGTCCCGCTGCGGCGGCTCGGGGTCGCAATGTCGTCGAGCCACGCGGTGAACTCGTGGGCGCGGGGATTCCCGGTGAGTTCATAGCCGTGCACGGGCAGCCGCTCGACGCCCTGGCGGGTCAGCTCGGCCAGCACCAGGGGCGTGACCGGCACGCGCCGGATGACGTCATGCACCCGCAGGATGTTCAGGGCGTGCCGCAGCTGACTGGCCTTGATCGGCCCGGCGTTCAGGCGGGCGGGCAGCTGCTCGATGGCCAGCGGGCCGCGTTCGGCCCGCAGCGCGGCGGGAATGTAGTGCAGCAGGACGTGGAAGGTGCTCACGCGCGCTCCAGGCGGCGCTGCTGGGCGTCGCGGGTGAGCTGGCGCTTCGGGGGCAGACCGGCCGCTTTGCGCAGGGTGGCGCTGTAGGCCTGCCAGTTCTCGAATCCGGCCTGCAGGCTCAGTTCATGCAGGCAGGTCGAGTAGGCGACGTCGGCGTGCCCCTGGGCCTTGAGCAGCTGGCTCATGGCGCGGGCCTGGGCCTTGACCACCAGCACGGCGGGCGGGTCGGTCGGCGTCACGCGAACGCCTCTGCGCGGGTGATGCGTTCGAGCTGCTCGGTCCGGCAGGTGTACAGGCCGACCTGGGTGCGCACCGCGACCAGGAAGTCCGGACCGCCATGCTCACTGAACTCGTCGAGGATGAGACCGATATCCCCATCGAACGTGGTTGTGTCCGGCGAGCTGAGAGGTTCCCCGTGCCCGTAGACCCTGACCCAGTCGCCCGGCTGCAGGCCTCCGCCGGTGCGGCGCAGCGCCATGCGGAGCCAGCCGTTGCGCAAGTTGTCCCGCCGGTCGGTGAGCACTTCCCAGTCCACGTGGTGACGCTCGCTCCCCCGCTCACCCTCCACGGCCACGACCACGCCGGGTCGGCCAGTGCTGGCCATGCTGACCCGGTCGCCGACGTCCAGGGCCTGGCTGAAGTCTTCAGGACAGTTCAGGGGCAGGGTCATGCGCTCTCCGCCCATTCCGTGGGTTGCTGGGCGGCGATCAGGCCTGCCAGGTAGGTGTTGGCGTGATCCCAGCCGGTGCGCCAGCGGGGGCGGCGCCCCGGCCCGTTGCGGCGCTGCTGATCCAGACGGGCCTGCCAGCCCGCCTCGAACAGATCCGCGCTGGAGGACGTGCCGACGTGGGCGATGATCACGCTGCCGAGCACGGCCAGCCCGACCCGCTCGGGCTGCCCCAGCAGGGGCGCGGGGATGCGCGTGAGGGACAGGTCAGGCATGGGCCGCCGCCTTCGCGGGAAGCTCGGGGAAGCGCAGCAGGCTGGGCACGAACCCTTCGCGGTGCAGGCGGTCAGCCTGCTCGACAATCAGGGCGCGCATCTCCTTCTGGGTTTTGCAGGCCTCCAGCGGCGCCAGTTCCAGCCCGGCTTCCCCGGCCAGGGCCAGCAGCGATTCGCGCGGGTACCGCTTGAGCCACTCGTCGGAGAGGGTGAAGTTCGCGGCGAGCCGCTGGGGAGCGTCGGTCAGGCTGGCAAGGTACGAGTACTCGGCGCGCACTTCGTGCTGGTTGTTGTACTGGGGCCAGTCGTAGGCAGACAGGGCCGTGAGCGTGTTCAGGCATTCCAGGAGGTCCTGGTCGGTGAAGGACAGCAGCAGTTCCAGCATGGGCTGGCGCTCGGCCGTGCTGTTGCCGCTCAGCAGCGGGTGCTGGTTGTAAGCCGTGCCCTTGGCATGCGTGCCGGGGCGGATGCGGTCGCGTAGCCGCTCGACGGCCGCCGCGAGTTCGGGCATGCCCGCGAGGTCCCTGGGCAGTCCGTTCACCTCGCCGTGCTTCACCATGCCGACGCTGTCATTCACCAGCAGGCCCCAGACAGTCAGGGCCAGGGTCACGTGGGTGTTGCCCACCACAGACTCACGCAGGGCCAGCGCGCGGCGCTCATGGGCTTCCTGGTACGCAGCGTCCGAGATGGGGCGGGCCGGCGCGTCGGCCTTGGCTTGCCCAGCCTTCACGGCCTCCTGCTTCGCGCTGGCCTTCAGGCGGTAGTGGGTCTCCTCACTGACGCTGCCGTCGTTGGTGTTGATGTAGAAGATCAGGCCGTTGGCGTCCGACGTGTACGAGTACTGGTACTTCCGCCCCCCGTCGAGTGTGCCGTACGCGCCGCCTCCCCCGCTCTCGACGGCGACGAAGGGATGCTTGCCCTTCGCGCGGGCCTTCTCGGCGCGGGCGTTCGCCCATTCGATCTGCGCGTTCAGGGCCTTGCCCTTGTCCTTGAAGTACGGCTCGAATGCGCCGAACAGATCGCTTACGACCTCCAGACCGCTCTTCTCGACGTTGAACTTCGCCGTCTTGACCAGGAACTGCCCTCGCGTGAGCTGCTGGGACAGGTCGGTCGCGCTGGCCGGGTTGTGGCGGCGGGTGGCCTCGCTGGTCATGCTCAGCTGGAGATCCTGGCCGGGTGCGCGGGCGATGATCACGGCCTGCGCGAGGCTCAGTTCGCCGCGGTCCAGCAGGTCGCGCGGGGTGGTGTGCAGCAGCCGAGCCACGAGGATGCGGTCGGCGACTGGTTGCGCGGACTTGTACCCGAACATGATCTGGAGGTCCTCGACGCTGCGGCCCGCGTCGTTCAGGCGGTGCATGGCCTCGCACTCCTCCAGGGCGGTCATGTTGCGGCGGCGCATGTTCTCGGTGGCGCTGATGCTCAGGGCCTCGGCGTCGGTGAGCTGGCGGACGTTGACCAGCAGGGTCAGGTCCGTGTCGCCCTGTTCCTGGCGTAGCAGCTGCGCGCGGCGGCGGGATTCACCGGCGACGATCTCGACCTGCTCGTCGGCGTTCCAGCGGCCAGTGGCGTTCTCGATCTGCCCCTCGGCACGCAGGCTGGCGGCGAGTTCCTCGATTGCGGCAGAGTCGTAGTGGCTGCGGACGTTGCAGCCGCTGCGGGCGGTCTGGTGCAGTGGCACGGCGTGCAGGCCGAGGGTGCCCGGCGTGAGATTGATGGTGGGGGCGGGAGTGGGTGTGTCTGGCAGTTCTTCCGTCGCGGTCGGTTCGGTACCTGCGGCGACAGGTGCGGGCAGCTTGGCGACAGAAGCGCTGCACTTCAGGCACTTCTTGACGTCGGCGTGGGGGTCGGTGTTGACGATCTGGGTGCCCGTGGGCACGGTGCGGCCACACAGGACTCGGCTGCCGTCGTACCAGTGTGCGACGTGGCTGTTGTTGGGGTGCATCCATCCGGTCGTGGCGGCGGCCGGGGCGGTGGGGGCTGTGGTGGGCATGGTCAGGCTCCTTTGACGGGGGTGGGGAAAGGGGGACCCGGGCGGTCCCCCTGGGGTTTGTGGTTCAGCGCAGGGGCATCCAGCCGTGGCCGGACTGCCAGAAGTGGGTGTGTTCGGTGGTGATGTCGCGGTGGCGCACGAGGCGCTCGCGGGTCATGCCGGACTTGCTGAACTGCATGACGGGGTGGAAGCCGAGGTCGTCGATCCCTTCGAGGCGCAGCATGGTCTTCGTCCGGGAGCGGGACTCCATGTCCTCGTTGTCGCTCAGGTCGAGCAGCAGCAGGGCCTCGGCGTCGTGCACGGCGGGTGCCAGCCGCGCGAGGTGCGCGAGGTAGGCGTCGAGGTGGGCTTCCTCGACGTGGACGGTGGGTTCGCCGCCGTCGCCCGCGTCGGTGACCCAGCCGATGATCTGGCCGTATTCGCGGAGCTTGGCGTTGTAGCCGCCGCCGTCGAGGGTGGGGAATTCCACGAGGTCGGTCAGGGTGTAGCGCAGGCCCTTGTCGGTCTGGTTGGCGGCGTGCACGGCGTCGTATGGGCTGGTTTCCATGTCTCTAATGATGTCATTTAATGCGGGAATGCGGGTGTGCGCCCGGTGTGACGAGACCGGCTCGACGACCGTCAGCACGAAGCCGCGGCGTGGACGTCCCCGCTTCACCGGTACCCGCCCGCCGCGCACCAGCACGCCGCGCTCCAGCAGGGTCTGAACCAGCGCCCAGGCTGCGTTGACCGGCAGCCGGTAGCGCTGAGCGACGTCTGCCAGCGTCACCGGACCGCGCCGCGCCACGAGGGTGATGCCCTCCAGCAGCGCCTCACGCTCTGTCACGTGCGCCCCTGGCCGTCGCACTCGCACAGGGACTCCGGAGCGCCGCACCCCGGGCAGTGCAGCTCGACCACCGGTTCCGGCTCCTGCACGGCCGCGTGGCCGCCCGCGTAGTGCTGGAGCATCGCCAGGGTGCGCTGCGCGTTGCCCAGCGCGGTCCCCTCCGGAGCGGCGTCGCCAGGCAGCCTGACGCCTTGGAGGGCCTTGCGGCGCGGCACGTCCAGGAAGTCGAACCGGCGGTGGCTGTACGTGCCGTGCGCCTCGGTCACGAGCATCTGAAGGCCGGGTTGCCAGTGTTTGAATGGCAGACGGGGCAGTCCCTCGGCCGCCGCGCCCCGGTTCAGGCTGGCCTGGATGAACGGCGCGGCCCAGACCAGCACGTCATGCCCAGGCGCGAGCAGCCGCCCGAGCACCTCGTGCGCCTCGGCGAAGCTCGGCTCGCCCAGCAGCATGGTGGCGCTGATGCCGTGGACCGCCTGCGCGGCGGGGTCGATGGGGCGGTCCGTGCGGATCAGGGTCTCGTACAGCGCCGCGCCCTGTCCGTCCAGGACCATGGCGGCGATCGGCACGCCGCCCAGGTCGTTCGTGCTGATCTCCAGCACGCGCAGCTTCGTGGACGCGGCCAGCTCGCGGATCGTCCGGGCGGCGCGCTGGCCGCGCTCGGTGGCGGCGTCGGGCAGGGCGGCGGTCACGCGCGCACCTCCGGGCGGGGAGCGGGCAGGATGCGGGGGACGCTGTGGTACTGGTGGGCCATCCGGGCCTCGGCCAGCGCGAGGCGCAGCGCCTCCGCGAGTGGCCCAGCGGGGGTGGCAGCGCAGCTGCGTTCGAGGTCCTGGATCTCCAGATTGATGGCCTGCAGGCGGGTGAGTGGGGCGGGAGCGGGGGCGGGGGCCGGGCGGCGGCGCAGTCGCAGGCGTGAGAACATCAGCTGACCTCGGGGAGGGACGTGAGGGCGGGCGCGGCGGGGCGCGGGTAGCGTCCGGTGTTCATCGCGCGCAGGGCGGGTTCGCGCAGGACACGTTCGACCTGTTCGCTGAGGCGCGCGAGGTGGCGGGCGGGACGGGCCGTGGGCGTCACGCCTTCACCTGCGCCTGCAGGTACTCGGAGCTGCCGCGGCGCACCTCGGCGCGGGTGCTGAGGCGGCGCTCGGCGCGGCCCGCGTCGACCAGGAGGTCGGCAGCGACGCGGCACTGGCCGGGGGTCAGGTCGCCCAGCGCGGCGCTGAGTTCGCCGGCGGTGAAGGCCCGGGCGGGGTGCTCGCCGAGCAGGGCCGCGACGCGGTCGGCGCGGGCGTTCAGGACGCTCACGCCTGTCCCGTGCCGCGGCACTGACGGCAGTTCAGTTCGGGGGTGCAATGGCGGACGCAGGGGCAGGTGGGGGTGAGGTAGTAGCTGGCCCCGCAGTGCGTGAGGTATCCGCTGGTGGTGATCAGGCCGCCGCCCTGCACCTGGGCGCGCAGGACACTGAGTGGGTGCTGCAGCGCGCGGGCGCGGGCGCGGATCAGGCCGGTGGCTTCGCGGTGGTTGACCTGCTGGCGGCTCACTGCGCGCCCCGGAAGTGGGCGCGCAGGGCGCTGAGGATGTCCGTGGTGCGGTGGCCGTCGAGGCGCGCGGCACCCCAGAACAGCAGCAGGAGTCCGGTCAGGATGATCAGGGCGGCCAGCGCGAGGTGGTCTGCGCCGCCGCCGGTCGTCACGAGCGTGAGTCCGGCGGCGCCGCGCAGGGTGCCACGGTGACTCTTGGTCAGGGGGCGGCAGCGGCTGCAGTAGCCGGGGCGGGTGACGTGCTCGACCTGGCAGCCGTCACAGACCGGATCGACCCGAGAAGCACCCCTGGGGTACATCTCGGGCATGGGAAGGCTGGGGGCGGTCGGAACGTGCTGGGCATGGGTCATTGCGGGCCTCCTGGGCGGTGGGATTGGGGAGCGTGGCAGTGCGGGCAGCACGTCAGGTCGGGGCGGATGGGGCGCAGGCAGCGGGCGTTCGTGCACCAGACGGTGGGATTCCAGCCGCTGCCCAGCAGGCCGGGCGTCACGCGCACCGGTCCGGGAAGGCGGTCTTTACCAGCAGTTCGGCGCGTTCCGTGCGTGACTGTCGCTTCGCGTCACGGGCCGGGCGGGTGGCACGTCGCGCGGCGCCGACCAGCGTGCGGATGCGGGCGTTCAGGGCCTGCGCCTGCCGGTCGGTGAACAGGCCGCTGTATCCGGCCGCGCAGAGGCAGCCGCTGCGGACGCGTTCGCCGTCCTGCACGGGCAGCTCTGCGAAGATCCGGGTGAGGACTGCCTCGGCGTGGGCGCGGTCGACGATCCAGGCGGTGCGGGTGCGGTAGACGGCGACTCCGTCGACCAGCACGCCGGTGATGGCCCCGGAGGGGAGCTGGTCGGCGGGGATGAGGGTGGCGTTCATCGTGAGGGACCTCCTGGGCAGTGCCCCCTGTGGGGGCTCTTGTCGCCAATGTAACCCAGGGGTACATTAGAAATCAAATGGAAACGCAGAGATACATACGGGAAATCAAGCCGATGGGGGGGGTAGGGGCGAAATTCACGCGAGTGGCGCGCGTCGTGTGGAACACTGAACAGCCATTCATGGGGAAGCCGCTCATTCTCACCACCCTGCCCGCCGCCTTCGACGCCGTCGAATGGGAACAGCGGCAACGGCGCATGAGCTGGTATGAACTCTCGGCGTCCGTAGATGACGCCGACCCCAACGTCACGTCACTCCGTCTGCTGGCCTCGCTCGGCAGCCGCCAGGACGCCGAGGTGCTCCCGGCCCTCCGGCGCCTCAACCCCGACGAGCCGCTGGCGCGCGGGGCGCGGCTCCAGGCCCTGACCGACATGAAGAACTACGCCGAGGTGATGACCCAGGCGCGCAACATCTACCCCACAGGCCCCTCGCAGGTGGAACTGTTCGACGCCGCCAACGCGTCCTTCGCGGTGGGACTGAGCGCCAGCGTGCTGGAGCTGCCCGAGGCCGAGTTGCACCTGCACGCCGCGACCCTCCTGGCCCGCGCGCTGCGCATGAGCAACCGCATCCAGCTGTGCGAACTCGAACTGGAGGGCGCGCGCGCCCGGATCGGTGAGGGCAGCATCGAGGCCGTCGACCGGATCATGTCCGCCTACGAGGCGCCCGTCGCCCGACAGCAGCACGCCAACCGCCTGAAGGCGGACATCGCCCTGACACTGGGTGACTACCGCATGGCCGTGAACCTCGTGGGCCCTGCCGACGTCCGCGGCCTGGTGGCGACCGCCCTGCTGAACGGCGAGGTGTGTCTGCCCGAGATTGAGGCGGTCCGCACCAGTCCCTACGCGCAGCTCGCGCTCGCACTGCGGTATCCGGACCACGCCATTCCGGACGGCGTGACCATCCGGCCGTTTGCCGGGTACGCGTGGCTGCTGCGCGTGGCGAGGCTGCTCGACGAGCCGGGCGGCGCCGATCAGGCCGGGACCATGCTGGCCAGTATCGAGACCAGGGCCGCGGATCAGCGCGTCATGCTCGGCGGCCTGATCCTGCGGGCACACGCCCTGGGCGCCGAGATCCAGCAGGACCCGCACGAGGTCGTGCGCATGATCCGGAGCGGGTGGGAACGCATGACCACGCACCGGCCGCTGGCCCTGTACCTGCGGGAACGGATGCCGGACGTCCTGATGATCCTGGCGCACCTGCCCGGCGCCCCGGCGGAATACGTCGACCTGATCATGACCCTGCCGTTGTTCGTCGGGAACGCCGTGCGTTTCGAGGGCCGCGTGCTCGGATTACCCGCCCAGCGCGGGTCGGTGATCCAGACCCGCGAGCTGACCCTGAAGGCGCCGACGCGGGCGCATTCGATGCAGAAAAAGCGCTACAGCGACGCCTGGGAGGGGCTGCCGCTGCAGGGCCGTCCGGTGGTGTCCCTGGCGCGCGTGGCGCGGGCGGTGCGCTGGGCGGCGCAGTCGCCCGGTGAGGCGCAGGGGCCGTGGGAGCAGGCGCTCACGGCGCTGGTCAGGCTGGCGCGTGGGCCGGAGTTCGTGGAGAAGCTCAGCGCCTTTGTCACCCTGCGCGACACGTAGAAATGAGAACGGCGAATCCGTACCCTGGGGGCATGAAGAAATTCATGCCCCTGATGCTGGCGCTCGGTCTGCTGACTGCCCTGGCGTCGCCCCTGGCTTCAGCTGAAACCACCACGGCGACCATCCCTGCTCAGCCCTCCACGCAGGCTGCCGCTACGCCCGCTCAGCCTGCGTCACCCATGCCAGGCGGCCCGAGGGGTGGTTCTGTCAGTCTGATGAGTGACGGCGTCGGGCCATGCTCCGGCTGCTGACGACGATCTGTCTAGACTGATCAGTGTCGAGTGTGTGTCGGTTGCGTGGCGTACCGGTGATGTTCCGAAGTACTTCTGCGCGGCACTTTTCAGCACGGATCACCCGGTCAGCACGTAGGTTCGAGGTCGTGAGCACGTTGCGCCTCAAATCCCCCATTCCTTTCCATCATCTCGGGGCATTCAAAGTCGCTGTTCCCTGCGCACACCTGCGTCTGGAACAGCGATTCTGGCATGCGTACCTGCCGACGCCAGCAGAATTGGATCGTGCTACAGAGATTCTCGCCGACCTGAAATACGGACCCCGGCAAACGCCCCGTGAACCTGCGCGGACGGATGCACCGCGCTAGGCGGCAGCGCGTACAGCTGCCCGCCCACCGTCACGACCTGCAGGCCAGCCTTGTCGGCGTGATTCGTCAGGACCTCTAATCCAGCCCCTGCGGGGAGGAACAGCGTGCCCTGCAGGGGCACGCTGTCCAGCGCGATGATCCCCAGCGACACGTTGACCTCGCGGGTGACCTCGCCGCTGGGATTCTCGAAGCCGCGCCAGCGCTGACGGACGTCCTGTGGAATGCCGAACATCTCCCAGGCGCGCTCCAGCGACAGGCTGAACGCGCCGAGCAGGCCGCTGATGGAGTGCGGGTCGAGGTCCAGAATGGAGTACTCCTTCTGGCCGGTCCTGGTCTTCTCGAATCCCCGGATCAGGCGGTGGATGTGGTTGCGCGATACGCCGCTCTCCCGGGCGACCTTCACGATGCCCCCGTTCTGTTTGACCAGCCAGGCCAGCATCTGGCGGCGTTCAGGGTCGTTGGTTACGATCGGGGGACGGGTTACGTTCGCCACTGCACACTCCTCACTTCCCGGCAGGCTCGTGCCCGCTGGGGATACCTTCACCGTTACGGTAGTAACGCAGGGGTACTTTAGCAATCACGTAACGGGGGATGTGGCGCGAGTGTGGCACCTGGGCTGTTTCCGCTTGCCTTATATGTAACCCTGGGGTACATTGCCAGCGTGAACGGAAACATAGGGGTACGGGAAGGGTTGCGGAAATGGACGGTGGAGAACACCGCCCACCTCCGCCAGCCTCGCCAGCTCAACCCCGACAAGCTCATCGCCGCGCGCCTCGCCGCGGGCATCGACACCCAGTGGCAGATGGCGGACCTGATCGGCATGACGCGCGGCCGCTACAACCGCTGGGAGCAACCCAACCCACCCACCAACCTCCCGCACCGCATCGTCGCGCCCATGCTGACCATCCTCGGCGTGCAGTGGGACGACATCAGCGACCCCATCCCCTGAACCACCCGCCCCTCACCCCCGCGCCCAGCGGGTCTTTTTACGGCCTCACGGCGATATCCCGACCGCCGAAACGACGGGAATCCAGGGCGAGAGCCCACGCACGCGCCGCGTGCGAGACGCATGACAGACGAAGCACTGACCCAGACCCAGCAGCGACGCTGCCGGGAAACCACTGGCGCGCCCCCGGTTCCCAGGCGCGAGACAGCAGGGAACTGCGGTGCGACCCCGCCGAACAACTCGCACGTTAGAGGCCTCCCCACGCAGCCGAGAGGAGCAATGCGTGCCGACCACACACCTCGCGCCCAGACGAACGGGCGCGTCATGGAACGGCCCCAGTCCGGTGGGCCGCCGGTTCAAGTCCGGCCCGTTCCGTCCAGTCTCCTCCCCCCGACCCTGGTAAGTCCGGAGACACAAGCGGCGCCGCCCAGGCAGCGGCGTGACCACCTCCGATCCGGCCCCGCCGGACACCGACTCAGCGGCCCTGAGACCCACCCCTTGAGCGCGGCCACGCCGCCCCAGCGGCGCGGCCCACCCACCACCTGGAGGTGAACGCCCATGCCACCCCGGCGCGGCGCGGCCCCTCCCACGACGGGCCTGCGCCGGTCACCCCGCGCCAGCCCGCCCACCCGCCGCAGGCCAGCGGCCTACCCTGGCCAATCCACCGCTGGAGGTGCCCCCAGACCCGTAGACGGCCCCGTGACCGCCTCACTCAGAAAGGACGTCCATGATCAGCCCCGTTCCCCTCCACACCCTGCTGCACCGCACGGACGTCAACCGCGTCCACTACACCCCGGAACAGGCCTCCCCACGTCACCAGACGGACGGTCTCGTGCTGATGGCCCGCGCCCTGGCCTACGTCCCGGTCAGCGTCGTCCGCACCGAGCGCGGCGTGCCCACCCGCGTCCTGCGGACCCTCCACCCCGACGAGCTGGGCCGCCACCAGCTGCTGCCCGGCGTGACCGCGTACGCCTGGGCCTTCACACACCAGGAGGACGGCCAGCCCCCACAGACCGTCCTGATCGTCGTGGCTGCCGCCGAGATCCGCTCACCCCGCCCCGAGGAACACCACGAACTCTGGGGCCGCTACGCCCTCGACCGCCCGCGCACGGAACGCCCCGACCGTCCCGGCCAGGCGCTCCAGGCCACCACCGAGCAGGCCGCGCGGCCGCCCCGCCGGAAGGTCAAACCCGTCAAACCCAGACCCGACGGCCGTGCCGGGAAGAAAGGTCCGAAGAACAAGGGGCGCCGGCGACGCTGACCTACCAGTCCGCGTTCACCTTCGGCTTCTGCGCCCGGGCGTAATCGACGTAGATCTCACTGCTGTCGATCGAGCGGTGCCGCAGCGTGTCCCGCACCGCGAGCAGGTCACTGGTCACCGTGTACACCCGCGTGCCCGCGCTGTGCCGCAGCCCATGCACCTCCCGCCCGTCGTACGCGACGCCCGACTCGCGGCACACCCGCTCCACCGCGCGCCCCAGGCCGCGGCTGGAGCGGATCAGCAGCACCGGATCACTCGGCCGGACCTGCCCGCGCAGGCCCCTCCAGACCCGCAGCGCCGCCGCCGCGGACCGCGACAGCGCCACGTCCTGACGGCGACCCCGCTTCCCCAGCACGTTCACGAACGGCGCGGGACCGTCCAGGTGCACGTCACCCCATGCCAGGGACCGCATCTCCGCGTTCCGCAACCCGCAGTGCGCGCCCAGCAGCAGAATCACGCTCTCCTGCGGCCCGGCCGCCAGCAGCATCGCCGCCAGATCCGCGTCCGTGTACGGCTTGCGCTTCTCGTGACGCGGCGTCGGGTCCGGCGCGGTCCGGACATCCGTGAACGGCGCGGCGTCCGTCGCCCCGCTCCACCGCAGCGCCCCGTACAGCGCCCTGGCCGCCGCCAGGCGCGTCCGGACACTCGACGGAGCGAGCCGCGCCCCCTCCAGGTGCCGAGTAAATCGGTACCCGTCACTGCCGCCGGGCCGCAGCAGGCTCACGCCCGCCGGAGCCGCCCAGTCCAGGAACACCTGCAGGCCGGTCCGGTAGCTCGACAGGGTGTGATCACTGACCCGCGCGCCCCGGCGGCCATGCGTCACCAGGAACGCCTCGACCAGCGCCCACAGCGCCTCGGGGTCCGCGTCCCTCGCCGCGCGCACCGCTTCCCGGCGGCGCGCTTCCGGTTCCAGCGCCGCCACCCGATCGGCGCGGGCCTGCAACTCCAGGTTGTGCTGCACGAGCGCGAACGACATGCGCCCAGCATAGACCCCCGCCCCCCTCCACCCTCCAGGAGAACCCGTGAACAGCCTGCGCCTGTCCCCTCACCTCGTGCGCGAACTGCGAGCCTCCGGGCACGTCACCCACTACAGCCGCCCGATCCTCACCCCGGACGGCACGCTCGTCCCCACCGACCTCACCGCCACCCCGGAACCGGACGGGTACGGCCACACCTTCACGGTGCCCGGCGAGATCCTGGTCCTGTTCCCCCGCACCCGACCAGGCAGCGTCCTGTGTGTGAAAGAACGCTGGAAGGTCGGCGCGTGGACCGACGGGCACGTCGCCGTGGACTACGCCGCCGACCACTTCGCCCGGCCCGAATGGCTGCCGGTCCGCGAACCGTTCCTGTCCCAACTGATCAGCGAAAGCCTCGAGGACCTCCGGAAGGCCGGATGCACCCCGGACGACACGGGCCGCGCCACCTGGGAGGTCGGGAAGGCCCCCACCCGCTGGCGCCGCCCCGAAACCATGCGCATCAGCCTGAGCCGCGCCGCCGCGCAGGCCACCTCCGTCCACCCGGTGCGCCTCAGCGACCTGACCGAGCACGACGCCATCGACGCGGGCATGCTGCGCGTCAGCGACGGCTGGCTGGAACAGCACTTCCCGGCCTGGTTTGCCCGGCTCCGGCGCGTGAACCAGGCTGGCGCCGCCCGCGGCGCCAGCCTCTCGCCAGGACCCGACACGCAGCTCACCGCCCCGCCGCCCGGCCCGTCCCCCCTGACCCGCCTG
Organism: Deinococcus sp. JMULE3; assembly: GCF_013337115.1. Classification (NCBI taxonomy): domain Bacteria; kingdom Thermotogati; phylum Deinococcota; class Deinococci; order Deinococcales; family Deinococcaceae; genus Deinococcus; species Deinococcus sp. JMULE3. The sequence continues at coordinate 6,594 of NZ_SGWE01000003.1, read as the reverse complement.
CGGGCCGCGATCCGGCGCGGACATGACCTCCACCCCGATCAGGACGCCTGGGTGTGGGCCACCCGACTGCACCTGCTGCACCGGACCCCCCACCAGATCCGCCAGAGCACCCAGGAGACACCATGTCCCGCACCGTGATGCCTGCCAGTGACGCCCGCGCCCGCCTCGACGCGACCGACCCGACCGACGCCCAGCTGGAACGGGCGCAGTACGAGATCGAGCGGGCGCTCCGGCAGAAGCGCGACACCTTCTACCTCGACCTGCCCATCACCCCCAGGCCGAAGCGCACCTGACCGCCCAGGGCTACCAGCTCCGGGTTAAACATGGCCGCGGCCCCGCCCACCTCCAGGTCCGCATTCCCTGAACCGACCAGTCGCAGTGAAGCAGTCACGTAATACCGATTATGTGACGTTGCCTGACCACCCGGCCTGACCCACACCGCCCCAGCCCCCCGGCTGGGGCTTCACCCATCCCGCGAGGTCACCCATGCCCACCATGCAGACCACCACCCCGAACCCCCACCCGGACCTGCCAGTCCGCTCGACCGCCCTGACCCTGACCGGCAGCCTGAACATCTCCCTCCAGCTGGCCGGGGAGTACGGCAGTCCCAAGTGGGGCTTCGAGGCGCTGCGCGACCACCTGCGCGCGCATCAGCAGCTGCCCGAACCGATGAGCGCCGCGCAGGTCCTCACGGCGCAGAGCAGTCTGCTCAGCACCATGCTCCTCGCCGAGGAAGGCCTGCTCGAGGACCCGTACGGCCTGCTGAGCCTCGACGCACTGGACGCCGCCCTGGCGGACCTGACACCCGGCCCGAGTGGGGTGCGGGCGTGACCGGCGAGCTGGTGGTGCTGGCCGTGTGGCAGTACGCGTTGCTGCTGCTGATTGCGTTCCTGATCGGCGGGATGGGCGGCGCGCTCGGCCTGTACGTCTGGCAGACCGTCACCCTCAACCGCCAGGTCGACCGGCTCCTGCAGGATCTGCCCGAGCAGTGAACATGCGGCGCGTCATCGACGGCCTGGAGGACGTCCTCGTCCAGGCGCAGCAGCTCCCGAACGTGGCCGTGCTCGTCGTGGTGGTCCGCACCGACCCGAACCCCGACGAGGACATCGACCGGGTGCATGCGTTCGTGCACGCCCCGGCCGGGCAGGCCCTGCTGCTCGACGCCACGCGCGCCCTGGTGGACCGCGAGGCGAACCCCCTGACCCGGCAGGGCCCCCCGTGACGCTCTTCGACGAGCCCGAGACGTTCCAGGCGGAAGCGGGGGCGAACCGCCTCGCCGAGCAGCTCGCCCTGGCCATGGCCGAGGCGCGCCGGGACACGAAGCAGGTGCCGGTGAACCTCCCGAACGGCCTGCGCGTCCGGGTGATCGCCGACGTCGACGGCGACCGGATGGTCCTGTCCCGCCCGCGCGGCGGGGAGCCCAGCCCGGAGGAAGCCCGGACGGTTGCCGAGGCGGTCGGCTGGACGCTGCACGACGTGCGCCTGGACAACCACAGCGGCACGCGGTACCTGATCGTCACCCCGAGCCTCGAGGCGGAAGATCCCGATCCGCCAGTGTTCACCTCGACAGCTCCGGCCACACCGGTCACGAAGGATGAGGCAGACCGCATCGCCGCGTTCGAGGCCAAGGTGCGGGCTGTCCTGATGCGTCCCGGTGCACCGTGGCACCCGACGACGTTCACCCCGCACATGATGGAAGCCCGCCTGGACGCACTGAAAGCGTTGAAAGGGGGTGAGTTGCGCTGGGAGTTGAAGTGGCACGCCCAGCGCTGGCCCGAGGTCTTCCAGGAGCTCACGGAAAAGGAGCCCTGATCACATGAGCGTGATACTCTGCCAGCTAACCCGGTAAGGCACCGATCAACACTGCCTGAAAGGCGAACGCCCAGTGTCGGGAAACACCAGGCGTTCATAGACAGCAGAGTTTTTGCGGGCTCTGTACCATCTGGCCTCGAAAGAGGCTAGCGGCATGCACGTATCTTAGACGGCATACGTGCTCTGGTCAATCTGACCGCAGCGGCAACAATGCCGCATGCCCTCGCCACCCCGGGAAGGTGGGCCGTTCCGAGGATCTACCGTGAATGCACCACAGGCCGCCGAAAACGGCGTCACCCCAACCCTGACCGTCAAGGCCAAGGGCAGCTTTAACTACGGCTTCACCATCATCCCGAACTACCTGCGCGACGAACTCATGCCCAAAGCGGGCCCCGACGCCTTCGTCCTCGCGTACCTGATCATCAGCTGGGCCGGTGAAGGGAACCGCGGCGCCCGCCTGAGCGCCCGGTACCTCAAAACCCTGACCGGCTGGGGACCCGAACGCATACGGGCCGTGAAAAACAAATTGCTCGACTCCCACCCGGCCGTGTTCTCGTACCAGCCCGGCGATCAGAAAACCTCCAGGCCAGAAACCTGGTGGGTGGACTTCGACGAACTCAGCCGCCTGCACGCCGCCTACCTCGGAACGCTCGAAACGCAGCAGGCTCAGAAACGCGGTCCTGGACGCCCGAAAAAACCTGTAGTGGATTCCGACACAGGGTTTCCGGAAGCGGTCGAAAAACCTGTCCCGGATTCCGACACAGGTTTTTTCAGCAGCAAGACCTTCAACACCAAAAACCTGTTCCGGATTCCGACACACCCCTGTGTCGGAATCCAGGACACCCCTGTGTCGGAATCCGGGACACTCAAAGAAAAGGGAAAAAACATCTCCAAAGAAACAGAAGAAGAAGGGGCACCACCACAGCGCGCCAGGGTTGCCAACTTCTCCTCCTCCTCAGGGGATCAGGAACGAACGGATCAACAGCAGGCGCCTGACAGCGCGGCCGCTCACGCGGCCCAGGGTCACACGCCCTCTGCGGATCAGGACACCGGCAGCGCTGGGGGTCGGATCGACACCGCCACGAGCACTGAACAGGTTCCGGGGGCGGCGGCCGCGGCGCTGGCCAGCGTCAGCGAGATCCGCCCGGTCCCGCAGGCTGAACTGAACGCCCGCCCCTGCTGGACCCGCAAGAGCGCCGAGATGGACCTCCTGGTGACCTACGGCGGCACGCTCGTCCGCAAGACGCTGGAAGAACCCACCCCGGTCCGCGCCCTGCCCCGCGCGCAGTGGTGGACCCGCCTGACCGAAGGCGAGATCCACCTCGCCGGACGGACCGCCAGCCGCGAAGCCCAGCGCGAGGCGGGCAACATGAAAACACTGTTCTACCGCGCTCTGGACCGCCTCGTCGGGGCCATCCCGGCAGAGAAACCCGCCGATGGGAAACCGGCCGCGCTCGGCATCGACCCGATGCTCAAACCCGGCGACGGCGTCCGCATCAGCGGCACCGACGGGATCGTCGAACTGGTCACCGCCGCCACCTACCGCGTGCAGCTGGTCACCCACGAGACGTCCACCATCGACCGCAGCGTGCACGCCCAGCTCAGCCGCATCGAGCGCCTGGACTACGTCCCCGTCATCCCCGCTGCCGAAGGCGAGAACGTCGCCAAGGGCAAACTGTGGCGACACAAACGTCAGGGCCACACCGTGATGATCAAAGCCGTCGACGGCCCGACCGTCACCTTCTTCGACGGGGACACCCTGAGCGTCTTCGAACTCAACCGCCAGTACGAGCCGGTGCCCACCGCCAGCTGAGGCGCCCATGACGTACAACACGAAGATCCGCGGGCCGGATCTGGACGCCGCGTGGGCGGTGCTCGAAGGGGCCGTCGTGATCATCGGCCCGGAGGACACCGTCACCTTCCCGGCCGGCAGCACGTGGCCCGGCCTGCGCGCCCTGCCCGCAGCGCTCATCGACCGCCTCGCGCCGCATGACACCGAACGGCTCGCCGGAACCCGCGTCGTCCCCTGGCACGCCACACCCCGCGAGGCCGAGTTCGCCGCCGCGCTGATCCAAGTGCAGCTGATGCGCAGCCGCCGCCAGACCGTCCCCGACCGCGTGAGCCTGCTCCGCACCGTCGCAGACCTCACGAGCGACAACCGCGAGACGGTCGCCACGGCCCTCGGCCTGAGCCGCCACACGTTCCGCGGTGAGCTCGTGCACCTGCTCGACCCGCTGCCCACCTGACCCTCTCCCCCACCCACCCCAGGCATGGGGTGGCATTTCCCCTGGAGCCAACCCGTGACCCCAGCATCACCCGCCGCCGCCCTGGCGCACTGGTGGGCGTCGTTCCTGCCGGAATGCGCCCCGCAACTGTTCTTCGGCCGCAAGCCCGGCGCGGCCGCCACCGCCCACCTGCTGAACCTCCTCGCCCAGCGGCAGGTTCACAGCCAGCAGGACGCGCAGCGCTTCGAGGCCTCACTCACCGCGCTCGCGCAGCGCGCCCTGGACGAACGCGGCGAGGCCGACACGTGGACGGATCTCGCCCCGTTCGGCCTGCTGCACCGCGCCGCCCAGGACGCAGGCGTCACCCTCGGCAACGCCAGCCTTCCCGTCCGGAGCCGGGCCATCGCGCGCCCCGAAGGTGCGATCGCCCGCCTCGGCCCGGACGGCCCCTGGCAACAGATCTGGCCCCCTCTCCCCTGACGGAGGAACGACGATGTCCGACCTGCCCCAGTACGAGACCTGCCCCGCCACCCTGGCCAGCCGCACCGCCCTGAAAAAAGCCGGGCTGGTGCCCACCGGCGACCCGGTCGCCACGCTCCGCTACCGCACCCCGCAGGGCTACAAGACCTGCGCCCTGTACAGCTGCGCCGACGCCCGGAGCGAGAAGGACGCGAAGGCCGCGCGGAAACGCCGCCAGGCGAACGCCGGCGGGCAGTTCCTGCTCTTCCCGTTCAGTCCGGAGCGGCCGTGATCGATCTCCCCGGCATCTGCCACGACTGCATCCAGCACGGCAGACGCGCCCCCCAGGCGTTCGGCCCCGAATACGCCGGATACCGCGCCTGCAGGTACTTCCGGCAGCGCGACTTCAGCGGGAAGGCCACCGCGCACGGCTCCACCCTGTACACCCATCCCGACGCGGGCTGCCGGGACCACAAACCCCGCACCCTGAACCCGCGTCCGCTCCGCCCCGGCGGCGCCAGCCCCAGCCCTGACAAGCGAGACTGACTTGATCCCCGACCCGTTCACCCTTCCGCCCCTGAACTACGCGGCCCTGAGCCCCGAACACCACCTCCTGCGCGTCCTCGTCGACGAGGAACCCACCGACCTCGAAACGGCGATCGGCCGCGTCCTGAAGCGCAGCACGAAGGCCGGCACGCCGTACACGCGCTTCGGGCAGGACCCGGAGCGGCCCACCAGCCTCGCGTACCACACCTGGGAGCACATCGGCCAGGAGGACTGGACCCGCAGCGTCCGCCGCGGCGCCCGCCACGGGTACGTCCTGACCGGCACCGGCGAGATCCGGCTGCGCACCCTGTGGGACCTGCAGGTCATCGCCCCGCATCTGCGCGCCGTCCGCGCCCAGCATGGCGACGAGGTCGCCCGCGCCGTCGCCGCGCGCCTGGACCGGCCGTGAGCGTCACGGCCGCCGCGCAGCGGCTCCTGCAGGACGCCCGCAGTCAGGACAGCCGCGCCGACCGCCTCGGCACCAGCCGCGCCGAGCAGACCTGGGACGAGGAAACCCACCACATCCGGCTGATCGACTGGACCGACGAGCACATCCCGGACCTGCCGCCCCTCGCACTGCTGTTCCACGTCCCGAACGGCGGGAAGCGGGAGCAGCGCGTCAGCCGCACCGGGAAGCGCTACAGCCCCGAGGCCGCGCGGCTGCTGCGCATGGGCACCCGCACCGGGTACCCGGATCTGGGCCTGGACCACCCCAGCCACGGCCGCGCCGGGCTGCGCCTGGAACTGAAAAGCCTGACCGGCGAGCTGCGGCCCGACCAGCGCGCCTGGATCGTGCACCTGCGCCACGCCGGGTACCACGCCGACGCCGCCTGGGGCTGGCGCGACGCGCGGCAACTCCTCCTCGAGTACTTCCTCCCCGCCCCGCCTGCCACCCGGTGGACGCCACGCAGCAAGCGGCCCCTCGACGACCATCCCCTCCCCCGCTCGGACACAAGTGAGGTTCACATGACTCTGTTCCTGCTCGTCCTGCTCGCCGCCGCCCTCCTCGCCCCGTCCGTCCTCTGCGCCCTGGCACGCCAGCAGCGTGGGAATGCCCTGGCCCGCTTCAGCCGCCGCGTGACCGCCCGCCGCGGGCAGATCCAGGCCGACATCAGCCGCGCCGCCCACGACCCGAGCTTCAGCGAGCCCACCCGGCTGCGGCTCCTGTCCGGCCTGCACGCCGAGCGCGTGGGCCTGGACCTGCGCGTGGGCCGCGTGGCGCTGGGGGAGGTCAACCCCGACCAGCCGCTGCCCGCCCGCCCCCAGCACCCGTGGCGCTCCAGCCCTGCTGACACCGTGGTGTCGTGCTCACACAGCACCACGGTGTCAGGGCAGGGCATGAAGGATCACTACCTCCCACTGCTTCAGAAGCAGGCGTGACCGGCGACGCAGCGGCCCCGCCGATCACGATCAGCAGCCTCCCGACCGCGCTGGAGGTGCGCCGCGCCGCGGACATCCGCCGGGCACAGCGGGACCACACGCACCTCCAGACGTGCCTGCGCCTGCTGATCGCCGCATTCGAGCAGGATGACGTGCGGGGCGTCGACCTCCC
>NZ_SGWE01000002.1 GCF_013337115.1 Deinococcus sp. JMULE3 | reverse complement strand
CGGGTGGGCCAGGTCGCCGTCATGCCCACACGCACGAGGTCCAGCTGATGCAGCGACTCACCACCCTGGATGGCCTGAACGCGGGCGACACCGTGACCGTGGGTCAGCAGTGCCGCATCCCGGAGTGTCGCGGACGATCCGGTCACCTGCAGTACATGTACGCCGCGCAACCCGAATTCGGCACCCCGGCGGAGTTCATCGTGTCCGTGGACGGCATCTCACGGCCGCTCACGCGAGTGGACTTCGATCCCGCCTGACAGCAGTGGCCCACCCGGGAGCCGGGTGGGCCAGGTCGCCGTCATGACCTATACACAACCCGCTCTGGCCCCCACCGCCCAGCACGCCCCGATCCTCCCCGACGACAAGGCCCGCGCCGCCCAACTCTGGGAATCCGTCAAGGGCACCGCCCTGGAGGACGACTTCCGCCTCGTCAGCCGCCAGCACCCGGACAAGGACGCCAGCCGCATGCACTACCTGGCCTTCCTCGCGGACATCGAGGGCCTGTTCGCCGCGCCTGAAGCGGACCCGTGGGAGGCGTCCCAGCCCGCCCCGGTCACCCAGCCTGTCCTGAGCGCCCCGCAGCCCGAGCCCACCCCAGAGCCCGAGCCGCAGCAGCCCACGCCCGCTGCGGAACCCGTCCCGGACCCCGAGGTGCAGCCCAACGCGACCCCCGCGCCCGAGGCCTCCACCCCCGAGGAAGGCGCCGCCGAACCCGAACCTGGCCGCGACGCGCAGGACGCCCCCGCGCCCATCGCCACGCTCGCCGCCCCGGTCCACAGCGGCCTGATCGCGCAGCTCGCCGGGCTGCTTGCCGACGGCGGTGAACTCACCTTCCAGCTGCTGCGGGTCGGGGGAGACGTCACCATCGGCATCTTCCCCAAACCGCACCCCGGCGAGGCGGCCCCTGTGCCGTTCATGCTGACCGAGACGCCCGACTGGATGGACGCGAACCTCGTGACCGCCATGCAGGGCTACGCCGGGGCGCGCCGGGATGCCTTCAGCGTCGCCCAGCAGGCCGCGCAGCGTCAGCAGGCCGCGAACAAGAAGGCGGCCGACAAGCCCGCCCCCACCCCCGCCAAGGCGAAAACGAGCGTCCTGACGCTGAAAGCTGCCGAGGGCACCACCCTGAAAGGTACCCTCGGCGGCAAGGACGTCCCCCTGGTGGTCGGGAAGAACGACGTGCCGCAGGGCACCCTGGAGATCGTCGCCACGCACCCCGCGTTCGGGGAGGTGAAGAAGACGGTCGCCACGCACGCGAACAAGGAGCACGACTTCACCGAGCAGCAGGGCGCGCGCGTCACCGTGAACGTCACCCCGCAGAGTGCCGCGCTCGAAGTCACCAAGGGCGACACGGTCATCGCCCTGCATCACGGCATCGAGATCCTACTCGCGCCCGGCACGTGGGTCGTGAACGCGCAGGCGGCGGATCACGCCACGGCGAATCAGACGATCAGCGTGAAGGCCGGGAAACCCCAGGTCATCGAGATGACCCTCAAGGAAGAGCAACGCCTCTTCTGACAGCACTGGCCCCCTCTGGGGGCCATGTCGTCTGCATGAGCCTGCCCCACCTGCACGCCGCCCTGACCCGTACCGATTGGGCCGCCCTCGCCGAACAGAAAAAGGTCCTGGCGAACGAGGTCGCCAGCATCCGCTCCGCGAGGGCGCTCCTGGCCGCGCACGAGTGCGACTCCGCCGCCGACCTCGCCCTCGATCAGGCGGAGTCGCTCGACGGCATCCTGCACTGGATGGATGCGCTGATGGACGCCGCGCAGCAGGACGGGTTCCCCGTCGTGTTCCACATGGCCTCCGAGTGACAGTGCTGGCCCCCTCCCGGGGGCCACGCGAAGCGCATGACGAATCCCACAGCCAGCGGTCAACCCCAGGATCTCACCCGTAAGTTCGAGTTTGACGGGCACACCCTCGCGGACCCCAACCCGAAGATGACGCCCGAGCAGGTCAAGCAGTTCTACGCCCCCACGCACCCGGAACTCACCACCGCCGGGATCGGCAGCCCCGTCACGGACCTGAAAGCTGGGACGATCACCATCACGTTCATCAAGAACTATGGCCGGAAAGGCTGACCCGTGCCCGCCCCGCACGCCGCTCGTGCTGGACGTGCCAAGGCAGGGGCCGTCCGGGGCGCTCGACACGCTGCGCCGCGCCCTGAAGACCACGCGGGGCGCGCCCGAGCCGAGACCCGCCCAGGTGCCCCTCCTGCCGTAGCCGACCAGCCGAGTCCAGTCCTGCCGCGCGCCGTGCCCTCCCTGGCCGGCGTGCGGCCCCTTGTACTTCAAGCGGACATGGACGCCGCCGAGCGGATGTACGAAGAAGGTCTGCGCAACGACCCCATCCCGCTCGTGACGCCCCTGCTGGGCACCGTTCTCCCGGACCCCGGCCCGGACGGGACGCTCGACCAGCGCCTCCAGCGCGCCCTGACGGCCGCCCTGCGCACCGACGGCTGGACGCTCAGCGTGCAGAACGAACGTGGCCACCTGCACTTCCGGGGGGAGACGGACGTGTCGTGCACGATTGACCTCCACCGCCTGCACGCCGCCCTGTGGCCCGTGGACCGGCACCTGCTGCCGGGCATTCTCTTTGCACTGGAAGTCGGGTCAAGTCGCGTCACGCCTATCGTGGGCCCGCATGGAGCGTCGCTCATCTGCCAGCAGCACTTCAACACGGACGCCCTGGCGGAGTACACGCTGCCAGAGCGCTTCGAACGGCCGGATCTGGTCCTCACGGAACGGGACGCCGTTCGGGCCGCGCGGCGACTGGGCATTCCACACGGGCAACAGGTGCAGGACGCGCTGCCCTGGCCTTACTTCCGGGATCTGCTGAGCCTGGAGGACACCCTGACACGCCTGGAGCAGGTGCTGCCCCGCGTGCCCGCCCTCGGTCCACTCCTGACCCTCCTGCCAGAGTTGCGCGCCGCGGACGACGCATTCCTCCACCCCACCGACGACGAGTGGAGCGATCTCTTCCATGACCCGATCCCGCACACGTTCCTGACCATCACGGGTGGGGACGATGACCTGAGCCTGGACACCGTGAACGAGTTCCTTCAGAACCACTGGGAGTGCGGGAACGTGAGCCCGCAGTGGTGCGTGCAGGTCGGCCGGAATGGCGAGGGACACGACCGGCTCGCGGCGTACCTCCAGCACGCGCCCAGGATCGCCGAGCTGTCCGCGAAGTGCGTCGGCGTGCTCGATCTTGCCAACCGCAGCCTCCCCGCCCCAAAGCGGACCTGACAGGCGTGGCCCACCCCGGGGTGGGCCACCGGAAGGACATGGTCAACGTGTTCCTCACCCCAGCCCCGGAGCGGCGCACCCCCACCCCCCTCGCCCCGGAGATGGCCCTGCTGCTGTACGGCGGCCACCAACGCGCCGCGATCCTCAAGCATCCCGTGCACGACACCCCGCAGGGCTACGTGCTCGGGCCGGGCCAACTCCTCAGTAGCGAGGATCACCAGCGCCTCGTGGACTTCACCGCCGGGACGGGGTTGACGTTCACGGTGCCGACGACCCTGGCGACCGGCGTGCACTGCGTGTGCTGGTGGGCGCCGCCCCACACGCGGCCCCTGCTGTTCGATGCGAAGTACGACGCGGCCCGCTCCGTCGCGCGCCTCAGCGGCCAGCCCGTCCCGCACCCCGGCCTGGTGTTCATCGCCTCGCCCGGCACGCTGACCGTGTACGCCGTACGCGGCGACCAGCGCCCCACCCCGGCCACGGCCCTGTGCCACGCGCCGTACTGGAACATGTTCAGTTCCGCCCAGGTGTGCCGTGGCACCACCCGCTACCCGGAGGCCTGCACGCCAGACACGCAGGACGCGTGGGAAACGGCGTTCTTCCAGTCGGTGTTCACCGGGCCCAGCCGCACCGACCGGTACATGAATTGGAGCAAGAGCTACGAGGAACTGCTCGACGAGGCCAGGGCCCAGGGAGCCTTCCCGGACAGCGCGCTGCTGGACGCCGGGAAGACCCTGGCAGACCTCGCGTGAAGGGCTGGCCCACCTTCGGGTGGGCCACCGCGCGCGCATGGAGGAGCCCATATGCCCCGACTTCACCCCGACCCTGCGCGCCCTGCTGCCTACCGGAACGCACGTCATTCCCGCGCCCAAAGCGGCCGACCTGCAATCCCCCGACCTGAAACGCCTGACCGTCACCCTGAGGCAGAGCGGCGCCAGTCCCGCGCACAGCAGCCCACTCGCGCCCCTGCTGCCCTGATCCCGGCCGTTCCCCGCCTGGACGGCGTGACGCCCCTGATCCTCGACGCAGACCTGCGTGGCCTGGACGCCCGCGTGCAGCTCGCTCTGCATCAGGACCCAGCAGACGTGCTCCGCGCCCTGTTTCGGGATCTCCTTCCGGATGAACCGGGCAGCGCCCCGACCCTTCAGGCAGAACTCGACCTGCTGACACCCCTGGAGGACGCCGAGGTGACCCTGCACGCCTGCACGGACCAGGTCACGCTCACCGTCGAAGCCAGCGCGAACGGGTTCACGCACCTGCCCTCCCTGCATGCGGCCCTCGCCCGGCGTGACCCACACGTCCTCCCCGGGATCCTTGCCGCACTCGAAACGCACTCCGCGCGCCTCACCCCGCAGTTCGGCCCGCGTGAAGCGCATGAGCTGGCCGGGCAGTGGCACCACGAGGACCGCGTCATCGAGGACCTCCTCCAGGAGCACCCGGACTGGGAGGCCCTGACGAAGCGGGACGTGATCCGCCTCGCGCGGCGCAGCGGCATCCCGCACCCCTGGGTGGTGCGCGACGAGATGCCCTGGCCGTACCTGCGGGACGTGCCGGGCCTCGACGAGACGGTGGCGCGCCTGCGGCCCCTCATCCCGGACTTCCCGGCCCTGCGGCCTCTCCTGAGTGCCCTGCCGGAGTTGCGCGAGGCGCACGGCGCCCTGCCGACCATGACAGTCGAGGAGCGCGGCAGCGGTCTGCTCGACCACCTGCCCAGTCGGGCATACAGCCCTCTGAAGGAAGGGGCAAGCGCGATGGTGGACGTGCTCGATGAGGTGATGGACCTGCACTGGCAGGGCGGGGAGACCGGCGCGGCCCTGCACCTGATCCTGCACGACTGCGACGCGGACCGCGCGCGGCTCGCGGACCTGCTCACGCACGCCCCGCGCGTGGACGACGCCCTGAACCGCATTCACGACGCCCTGACGACTGCGGAGAACACGTGCTCATCCTGAGGGCGACTGCCCCATAGAATGAATGTCATGCACTTGTGTCAGCACGTGCGTTCACGCCATCATGGGCGACAAAGGAGGACCACCGATGCGCAACCGACTGAGCAAACTCATGCAGGACCTGCTGGCCACCCGAGAAGGCACGGCGGCCGTGCACCGCGCCGCGACGAACGAAGAGGGATTCGTCCGGACCGTTGTCAACGGCAAGCGCGTCGTCGTGGCCACCCGTGACGGCCTCCGCAACATGCAGCGCAACAGACCGCGCCCGACCGTCAGCAGATGAACATCGCCTTCCCGGTCCTGCTCCTCACCCTGGTACTCCTACCAGGGTTTTTGTTGCGCTACGGCATGTTGCGCGGCACCTACCGCCGCAGCCCCATCACCGCCCAGACCGTGACGGCTGACCTGGGCAGCGTCACCTTCTTCAGTGCGCTGATCCACCTGTTCTTCGGCTGGGCAACATTCAACTGGGGCGTGGCCCCAAAACTCGATGTCCTCCTGCCCCTTCTCCTCGGTCAATTCGGAAAGGACAGCGTGTTGCTCACGACGATCCTTCAGGATCTCGGCGGGCGCCCCTGGGTGTACATCGGGTACTTCTTCGGGACCAGTGCAGCCGCCTACCTGCTCGGCCTGGGGCTGCATGACAGCATGCGGCGCGGCACCCTCGCCCGACGGCTCCCGCTGATCAACGACTGGCACGACCTGCTCTCCAGAGACGCCAACCGTCAGCCGAACCCCAATGGCGGCCCCGACCTGCTCCCGGACGTGTACATCACGACCGTAGTCGATCTGAAGATCAAAGATCAGCCGGTGCTCGTCCGAGGCCTCGTGAAGGACTGGTTTCTCACGCCGGCGGGCGATCTGGACTACATCGTCCTGAGCCGGGCATTCCGTCGACCCCTGAGCGCCGAAAGTCCAGCAGGCGATCCAGATCCGGTCACAGGGGTTGACAGTCGCTACTACGACATCAGGGGCGATCACTTCATTCTTCGTCGCAGTGAGATGATCACCCTGAATGTCCTGCACCTGTACATCGCGGATGACTCTTCATCTGAACCCCTGCCCACGCTCGACGCCTCGTCCTGAAGCGGGGAGTTCTGGCCCACCCTAGCGGTGGGCCAGGACACGCGCATGCCCTTCCAGGTCACGTACCCGCCCAGCCCCGCCGAGCTCATGCCCCAGCCCCTCCTGCCCACCCTCGCTCTGCTGATCTACGAGCGCGCCACTCAGCACGGCAGCCAGGTCCTCCTGCGCAAGCACGCCGTGCGGCAGGACGAGAGGGCGTGCACGCTCGGACCCGCCCAGGCGCTCACCCGGGCCGACGTCAACGACCTCACGCGCCTCCTCGCTAGTCAGGGCCTGCAGCGCACCCGCCCCACGACCCTCGCGGTCGGCCTCCAGTGCGTCGCCTGGTGGCGGCCGCCCGGCCTACGCCCCATGCTCTTCGACGCAAAGTACGCCCAGTCGAGGAGCGTCGCGCGCCTGTCCGGCATTCCGGTCCCTCACCCAGGTCTGGTCTTCGTCGCCACGCCCGGTACGCTCAAGGTGTACGCCGTCACCGGGGACGGGCTCCCCACGGACGACACGCCCCTGATGCACGCCCCGTACTGGAACATGTTCCCCGGCGGGCAGCTGTGCCGCGGCACCACCCGCTACCCCGACTCGTGCACCCCTGCCGCGCAGGACGATTGGGAGACCGCGTTCTTCCAGTCCGTGTTTACCGGCCCCAGCCGCACTGACCGGTACATGAACTGGGGCAAGAGCTACGAGGAACTCCTCGACGCGGCCCTCGCCGCCGGGACGTTCCCCGAACAGGTCCTCATTCCCGCTGGACTGACCCTCGCCCAGGCCCTGAGCTGACACCCGAGAGTCCTGGCCCCCTGACGGGGGCCACGCGGGCATCATGCACACCCTGACCTTCGACCCCAAGGACCCCGTCCGCCTCATCCTCGTGGGCGTCGGCGGCACCGGCAGCCTCATGCTCACCCACCTCGTCCGCCTCGACCAGGCCATCCGCGCCCTCGGCGGTGCCGGCCTGCACGTCACGGCCTTCGATCCGGACGTGGTCAGCGAAACCAACCTCACCCGGCAGAACTTCGCCCCCGCCGACATCGGCCGCCACAAGGCCGTGGTCCTCGTCGAGCGCTGCAACCTGTACGCGGGCCTGTGCTGGGACGCGTACCCCCGTACCCTCCAGGACGGGGACGTCAAGAGCGTGCACGTCGTGATCAGCTGCGTGGACAGCGCCCAGAGCCGCCGGGCCATCCACGCCACCTTCCGCGCCCAGCCCCCGCAGTACTGGCTGGACTGCGGGAACGACGCGGCCACCGGGCAGGTCATCCTCGGGCAGGTCCGTCAGAGTCCGGCGCGCCTCCCGCACGTCCTGGACCGCGACCCCACCATGCACACGGGCGTGGATGATGACCGCCCCAGCTGCTCGGCCGCGGAGGCCCTGACCCGTCAGCACCTGTTCATCAATCCGGCCGTCGCCCTCCAGGCGGCGCAGCTCCTCGGGGAACTCCTCCTGAACGCGAAGACCCCCACGTGCGGGGCGTTCATCAACCTCGCTGAGCCGCTGCGCGTCGTGGCGCTCCCCGTGCCCGAGGGACAGCCCGACGTGCCGCGTGCCCGCCGCCCCAAGCCCCTACTCAAAGCCCGCCGGGAACGCCGTCCCCGCCGTCCCGCCGCATGACGCCCATCCCGACCATCTCCGAGGAGGAGTTCACCACATGGCTCAACTCGCACCGCACCCGACAACCCCCGCTCCGCACGCTCGCCCAGCGTACGCGCGCCCCCGAGGCGCTCACCCGCGCCCTGGTCAAACTCACACGGACGCAAGAGCGGACGCCATCCGACCCGCGCTTGCCCCCACCGCCCCTGTTGCCCTGACCACCCCCCGCATGGCACCCCTGAACGTGCCCCGCGCGCACCGCCTCCCCACCGGGTACGTCATCCGCCCCGTGGAGGAGGGCGTCATGGACGCCGCGTGCACCCTCGCCCTCCACCTCACGCAGGCGGGCCTCATCCCCCGCCGCGCCCCCCGTCCGGGTGAGACACCGGAGTCGTACATCTTGAACTCGTACGTGGAGACCTGGCGGGTAGAGCTCAGCCCGCCGGACGTGCGCCTCGATGTCACCCTCCTGTGCGGGTACTCGCAGCACAACACCGCCACCGTCGGCATGGAGGTCCTGCCCCAGTCCGGCCGGGTGCTGGACCTGCGGGCCCTGCGTGCGGATCTGCGCGCCCGGGACCGATACCTGTTCGGCGCCCTGATGTTCGCCCTGCGCGCAGCCCTCGCCCCGTACCAGCCCGTCTTCACCGGTCAGGACGCCGTCCAGGGCGAGGAGGCCCTGCGGTTCGGGGAGATGTGGTGGGATGACCACCTCGAAGCCCTCAGTGAGGCCGAGCACGAGGAACGCACCCGCGAACCCCGCGCGCGGGACCTGTGCCGCTGGCTGCAGCGCCAGGGCGCACCCACGCCCTACGACCTGGGCCGCACGTACCCCATGGACACGTGGACTGCGCCAGACGACGTGGCCCGCTCCCTCCAGGCCCGACTGCACGCCCACCGGGTGGTCCCAGGCCTGACGGAGGCCGCGGACCTGCTCGCACACCTCGCCACGCTGCCCTTCGAGTGGCGCACCACGCGCGCCTGGGCCGAGGACGGCCTGCACCCGGGGGTGATCGACGTAGTGATCTGCCAGGACGCCCCGGAGCGGGACCCCGTGCTGGAATTCCACCGGGACGTGACCGACCTGCTCGGCATGCCGCACACGGAGAGCCCCGTCGAATCCCTGGCCATGCTCGAAGTCCACGACTGGGCTTCACACGAGGCCGCGCTGAGGTACCTGCGCGCGGTCGCGGACGTGCAGGCCCGCACGCGCGCCATGTGGGACGCCCTCACCCGCGGCGCCACCTCGTGACGCAGCCCTGGCCCCCTGCCCGGGGGCCACGGACGCGTATGAGCGAACTCAGCCTTCTGGACCACATGGCCCGCACTCACTTCCCCGCTGAACCGGCGTGGCAGGCCCGCCGGGCCCTCATCGACTTGCTGGATGACCTGGATCACGAGACGCTGCGCACCCTCCGCGTCCAGCGGCACCAGGCACCGAACGCGCCGGACGCCCCCGCACTCGAACAGGGCACGCTTGGCGCCCTGATCGAGGACTACGTGCACACCAATCCAGGAGTCACCGCCGTGGACGTGCAGCAGGCCTTCCCGCACGCCCACCCGGGCAACATCACCGACGTGCTCGCCGACTTCAGGGCGAGCAGGCGGGTGCGCGTGATTCACAAGCACCTGTACCCCTGGTCGCCCGCCGCAGTCTCCACCCCGTGAAGCGCTGGCCCCCAGCTGGGGGCCACCCCGCACGCATGAGCGCCACCATCACCATCTCCACCGCGCGCACCCAGCGCGCTGCCCCCGCCCTGCACGAACCGGTCCTCGCCCTGGTCCTGTACGCGCCCGGCGGCCAGGACGGCCTGAACAGCGCGTACACCCGCAAGCACCGCATCCGGCACGACAGCGGTGGCCGGGCCGTGCTGGGCGCCGCGCAGGCGCTGACCCACGAGGACGCCCGTGACCTCCTGGTGACTCTGGGCGGCCGGGCCCTCACGCCCACCCGGGAGAACACGCTGGCCACCTCACCCACCGCGTGCGCCTGGTGGATCCCCGTCGGGGAACGAGCCCTCCTGTTTAACCCCAAGTACGCCCAGGCCGGCAGCGTGGCCCGCTTCTCCGGGCAGCTCGTGCCCCACCCACCGCTGGTGTTCATTGCCGGGCCGGGCAGCCTGAGCGTGTACGCCCTCCGGGAGAACACGCGCCCCACCCTGGACACGCCCGTGTGCCACGCGCCGTTCTGGAACATCTTCCCCAGCGGCCAGGTGTGCCGGGGGTCCACCGCGTACCCGCAGGCCTGCACCCCGGACACGCAAGCCGACTGGGAGGAGGTGTTCTTCCAGTCGGAGTTCACCGGGCCGAGCCGCACGGACCGGTACATGAACTGGGGGAAGAGCTACGAGGAACTGCTGGACACGGCGCAGGCGCAGGGCACGTTCCCGGCCGAGGTGCTCGTGAACGCGGGGCAGACCCTCGGGCAGATCCTGACCTGATCGCCGTCACCCCCAGGCACGTCACCCTGCGGGCCATGGACACACCGCCGGTCACCGAACCACACTTCCCCTCGCGCCTCGTCCTCCTCGCCGACAACGACGCGTGCTGCGCCCGGCTCCAGACCGGGAAGGACACCTCGGTGACCGGCCACGGGCCTACCATCGAGGCCGCCCTGACGCACCTGGCGGCCCAACAGCCCGTCCTGCTGCCGCCCGCCCCAGGCCTCGACGTCCCCCTGACGCCCGGCCATCACCTCACCGTGGAACTGCGCGTGCAGAACACGGACTTCACCTTCGTGTTCGCGGCCTGGTGGACCACCCCACAGGGCCGAGCGCTGAACCGCCCCGTCCTCGCGGCCACTGCCCCGCAGGCCATCGCGGACCTGCTGGCCGCCCACCCTGACCCCACGACGATCCAACCGGCCCAGCCACGCCTGGGCGGCACTCGGACGCCCGGTCCCACCCGGAAGTAGCGCTGCCCGCCCCGCCCAGAAGTGATGGCCCCCGGCACGCCCGGGGGCCACGGGCACGCATGGCCCAGACCACACAACGTCCATCCCGGTTCATCCCTGGGGAAGTCCGCGCCGTGCAGGGCGATCAGACCCAGACCGTGCCCTGCGTCCGCCTCGCTGACCTGCCCGGCGCCGCGCTGCACCGCATGCTCGATCACGCCGGGTGGGCCCTCACGCACGAACGCTCCGGGCTCGCCATCCGCGCCCTGCTGCCCACGGAACGCGTCGGGCGGCGGCTGATGCGTCGCCTCGCCGGGCACAACTTCGACCGGGAGCAGGCCGAAATCATCCGGGACGAGCAGCTCACCGCTGACGTGATGGGCCACGCGTCCCAGCTCACCGGCGAGCAGCTGTACGCCCACAACCCCGATGGGACCTGGACGCTGACGTTCTGACGTCCCCCCGACGCCACTCAACCCCCACAGGAGAACCCATGTTCAACCCCAATGGATACGACATCAAAGGCGTGAAGTACCTCCCCACCCGCGACGGCGTCGCCTTCACTGGCACGCTGTACAAGGACGGCAAGCGGATCGGCAGCGTCGAGAACGGCGGCACCGGCGGCCCCAACTGCGCACACTTCGATACGCGTGAAGGCGGGACCGCCTTCCGCGCGTGGGTCGCCACGCTCGGCACGCACACCTACCCCGCTCGGAACGGCAGGCCCGAACTCACCGTGCCGTTCGACGAGGAGACCGCCATCGAGCGCCTGCTCCAGATCGACGACGCGCGTCGCGAGGCGCGGGCCTTTGACCGGCGAGCCCAGACGGCCATCGTCTACCGCGAGGCGGGCGACGGACCCGATCAGTACCGCAGCGTGAAATTCGCGTCCACGCTGACACCGACCCGCGCCCTGGCCACCTACCGGGCCAGCGCCCCCTGGTGGTCCCGGGTAACGGAGGTCTGGCACATCGGCGAAGGCTGGAAGCCGGAGCGGCCCACACCCCAGGACTGACCAGGGCTGGCCGGGGGGATTGCCCCCCGGCCAGCCTGCGCTTGATGACTCTTCACGGCTTCATTCCCGTCCTGACCCACCGCTTTCCGCTCGACGCCCTGCTCACGCCGTATGTGGAGCGCTACGCGCCCGCCGCGCTCATCAGCGCCGCCGAACTCCGCGCCGCGCCCGGCGCACCCCTGCCCGCCCTGCCCCTGATGATCGACAGCGGCGGGTACCAGGCCCTGGACGCCCACGCAACTGTCGTGGACACCGGACCGTTCGCAGCGCTGCACGTGCCCGGCGCGGCCCCCCTCACCCCACTGGACGTGTACGACCTGCAGCGGTCCGCGCGGGCTGCCGTGTGCTTCACCCTCGACTTCCCCGTGCCCAGCACCGCCAGCAGCGACGAACGCGCGCGCCGCCTGCACCTCGGGGAACGCAATGCCCTGTGGGCCCTGTCTCAGATCCGCCCCGGCACCCTGTACGCCAGCGTCCAGCCCGGCCAGGACCTCACCAGGATCCTTGCCGCGAGACCGGACGGCATCGCCCTCGGCGGCCTCGCCCCGCACAGCGCTGACCGGGACCGCCTCCAGCACGAAATCCGCACCGTCCGTGCCCAGCTCCCCGCCGGTCTGCCCCTGCACGTGTTCGGCCTCGGGCACCCCGACTCCATCCACGTGGCCCTCACGGCCGGCGCGAACACCGTGGACTCCAGCAGCCCCCAGCGCATGGCCGCCAATGGCCGCGCCTGGACGGGCGAGGTCATCCCGGACGCCGCCCCGCACGAACGCCTGCGGCTCGCCGTCACGAATCTCCTGACCGCGCTGCATGCGGACGTACCCCTCGCCCTGCACCCCGCCTGGCGACCCCTCACGCCCGGGAGGAGCGCGTGACCGGCACCGCGCCGCGCCTCTCCGGCCCGGATCTCGCCCTGGCGTGCGGCGTGACCACGCTCCCCGTCAGCGCCCTGATCACGAGCCCCACCGGCAGCGGCAAGACCCATCTCGCCCGCGAGGCCGCCCGACACGCCCTCGCTCACGGCGAACGCGTCATCGTCACTGTGCCTACCAAGGCCCTCGCGCACGAGATCGCCCACACCTGGGCCGACCTCCCCGGCCGCGTGCAGGCGTTCACCCGCGACCAGCCCAGCCCCCCGTACCGCGCCGCGCAGGTCCTGATCATGACGCCCGAACGCCTGGACCTCGTGACGCGCCGCTGGCGCCGCCACCACCCCTGGCTCGCGCGGGTGGGCCTCCTGATCACCGACGAGATCCACACCATCAGTGACCCCGCACGCGGCGCCGCCCTGGACGCCGCCCTCACGCGCCTGCGGGCCACGCTCCCCCTCCTGCGCGTCCTGGCCCTGACGGCCACCTGCGGGAACCCCCGCGTGCTCGCCGACTGGCTGGGCGCCCTCCACATTGGAGGTGGCATCCGACCGATGCCACTCACCTGGACCGCCAAGACCGTCCGCGCAGTCGCCGACAAACCCGCCGCCCTCCAGCGGGTGCTCACGCCCGGGGAGTCCACGCTGGTGTTCGTGCACGGCCGCCAGCGGGCCGCTGATCTCACCGCGCAGCTCCAGACGGCCGGGCACGCCAGCGCCGCGCACCATGCGGGTCTCACCCCCGACACCCGGGCCAAGGTCGAGGCGAACTTCCGGGCGGGCCACACCCGCGTCCTGATCGCCACGCCCACCCTGGAAGTCGGCGTGAACCTTCCCGCCGAGCACGTCGTTCTGTACGACCTCACCACGTTCGGCCCCGACGGTCGGCAGGAACTGACCGTGAACGCCGCGTGGCAGCGCGCCGGACGCGCCGGACGGCCCGGCGCCACGCGCGCCCACGTCACGGTGCTCGGCACCCGCGCGGAGCAGCCCGGCCAGTACGAACGCGGCCGCTTCGAACCGCTCAGCAGTCCCCTGGCCCGTGGCGAGCACCTGCTGGGTTTCCTGCTCGGCTGCGTGGATGGCGGGTACGCCCGCACCCGCGCACAGGCGACCCGCATGGCCCAGCAGACCTTCGCGGCGCACACCGGCACCCTGAACGCCCCCCGCGCCGTGGCGACGCTCCTCCAGCAGGGTGCCCTCGCCGACCATGGGGGCGTGCTCAGCGTCACGCCACTGGGCCGCGTGGCCAGTCAGGCGCTGCTCCCTGTGCCCGTCGTCGCGGCCGTTCGCGCCCTCCCACAGGACCCGACGGTGCTGGACGTGCTGCTGGCCGCCGCCGCGCATGTCCGCCTGCCCAGCCTCGGGGACGAGTCGCGCGCCACCCTCGTCGACGCCCTGATGAGCGTTCCGTCCCGCACGCTGGACGCG
The DNA here is from genome assembly GCF_013337115.1 of Deinococcus sp. JMULE3. Classification (NCBI taxonomy): domain Bacteria; kingdom Thermotogati; phylum Deinococcota; class Deinococci; order Deinococcales; family Deinococcaceae; genus Deinococcus; species Deinococcus sp. JMULE3. The sequence goes on along the minus strand of NZ_SGWE01000002.1, from coordinate 156,773 downwards.
GGCACCGCCCCGCCGGACGCGGTGATCGGCGCGGCCCTCCTGCACGCCACCACCCACCACGGGGACGACGGGGCCGCGGAGCTGAGTGGCCTGCACGAGCCAACCCTGACGGCCCTGCGCGAGGAAACCCTCCGCATCGTGAGCGCCTGGCACGCCCTGTCCCCCAGCATCAGCGTGAACCTCACCCGCGTGAGCCTCGCCGCGCAGCTTCCACCCCGCGCCGCGACCCTCGCGCTGCTCAGCGGGGTCGGGCAGGTCACCGCCCGCGCACTCAGCGCCGCCGGCGTCCCGGATCTCCCCACGCTCGCCCGCACGCCCCCCGCGCAGCTCACCGCTGCCGGATTCACGCTCCGCACCGCAGAACGGCTGACCCAGGCTGCCCAGGCGTACGGCCCGCTCATCCTGAGCGAACCCACCCCCGCGCCCCGCGCCCGGACGGTCCTCGCGGACCCGGCCCGGCTCGCCCGCGCCCACCTCTTGACGGTCACCCCCACGACACACGGCTGGACGGTCACCGGCGGGAGTCAAGCACGCACCGTCACCCGCCAGGGCGAGGCCTTCATCTGCGACTGCCCGGATGGCGTGCAGCTGTGCAAACACATCCTCGCGGTCAGCCTGCTGAACTGACCTTCACTTCGGCGGGAGTCGCGGCGTCCTGGGGGTGACCCACGGTCCGTCAGTGAGTTCCTGGTCGGTGAACCACTCCCCGTGCGCACCCAGGCTGACCGGCTCATCGAACAACCGGATCACGAACAGGTCGCGATCCAGCGGTGATACCCCCCGAAGCTCACGCCCCGGAACCGGTCGACTCGTGAACACGACGTCCTCCGCCCACGCGCCCACCTCGTCCACCGGCACCAGGTGAGCCGTTCGGCGGTCCTCCGCGTCGTGATGGAGTTCCACGACGTACGTGACGTCCTCCCGCACGTGTCGGAATGACCTGTACAGCTGCGACTCGCGGGGGCGTGGCACCCGACCACGATATCGGCTGGACACGCAGATCTGGCCCACACCGGGGGTGTGGGCCAGGACGGGCGCATGCTCACTCCTCTGACGATCAGCGTCCCCGGCGCCCACAAGCCCGCTCCCACCCCTCAGCAGGCCCTCGCGGACCTCCGCAAGGTGGCTCTTGCCCGCCCCGCCCTGCAGCTGCGCCTGAAACGCCTCGCGCGTCTGCTCGCCGCGGGCCGCGCCCTGAAACTCACCGGCGACCCCTGCCGCGTCCAGGCCACCGTCACGGCCCTGCGCGCCTACGCCGCGAAAGAACCCGAGGTCCTCACGGCCGTCACCCCCGACGAAATCCTCGCCGGTCTCACGCGTGGGCCCGTGCGGGTCAGCGTGCACGACCAGGACGGCTGGCCCATCTGCGAGTACCGCCTGTCGCACGCCACGGCCGGCGTGGACATCCTCTGCCGGGACGGCCGCAGCCGCTTCCTCCCACGTGACGAGTTCCGCGCGCAGTTCCGCCTCGCGGTCTACACGCTCCGCGTCCCCGCCACGTGGCTCGCCGAGCCCGCCCCCGTCCAGCCGGAGCAGGCCGCGTGACAGTCACCCCCACGTCCGGCACCGTGCACCCTATGCCACACCAGATCGCGTACACCGACGCCAGCCTCGCCGTTCAGGATGTATACGCCCTGGCGGCCGTCGTGAACGGCGTGACCATCACGACCACCGCGCGCGGGCGCACACCACCCAGCAGGCGGAACTGCAGGCCGCACGCCTCGCGGTCCAGCACGCCGATCCCGGCCTCCTGCACCTGTATGTCGATTGCCTGGCCACCGCGCACGTCCTGACGGGACTCGCGCGGTCCAAGTCGCCCCTGACCGAACCCGCGCAGGAGCTCCTTCAGCTCGCCGCGGAACGGGGCGTCGCCCTGCACGTGCAGTGGATTCCCAGGGGCGAGAACGCCGCCCACCACCCCGCGCACCACACCGCCGGGCACATGCGCACGCACCGCCGCGCCCGCCGGGTCCACCTCCCCCCACTTCCCCCAGCGACCCCTGGGGTGATCGTCCGCCTGCGCCACCACCCGGACGGCACGTCCGCCCGCGGCGGTGGACTGCGCGCGGTCGCCCACGGGCCCCTGGCGGCCCTGCGCATCCTGATCGACCTCGCGGGCCGCGCCCCACCCGGCGTCCGCGTCCGGGTGCGCGGCGTGCCGCCCTACGCCGCGCACCTCTGGACTCACCCCGAGCACGCGCCGGACGACCTGCTCGCTTCCCTCAGTGCAGCCCGCTGCGCTCTCGCCCTGCGCGGCAGCCGACTGCACTTGATGACCCCATGACTTCACCTCGCTGGCCTGCCCACCACGTCCCCTCACCCCCTAAGGAGTCCGACACCATGACCAACCCCCACCTGACCGACCTGCTCGACCGCTACGCCACCCTCCGCGACACCATCCTCGGCTTGGAAGCTGAACGCGACCAGCTCGGCGCGGAACTCAAAGCCGCTCTGCTGGACGGCGAGACCGTGCAGACCGACCTGTACCGGGCGGAACTGCGCACCTCGACCACCATCGAGTACCCCCTGGACCGCTTCCGGGAATGCTTCGGGGATGCAGCGACCCTGGAGGTGGCCACCATCGACCGGAAGAAAGCCGATCGTCTCGCCACGGCCGGGGATCTGGACGCGGATACGCTCGCCAACCTCGCCGTGAAGAAACCCCGCGCCCAGAGCCTCGTCCTCACCCAGGTCCGCGCATGACCGGCAGCAACGTTCAGCCCGCCGCCCCACAGGCCGCGGCCACTCACACGGTCACGCTTACCCTCGCGTCCGGCCTGACCGTCCACGTGGCCCACCGGCAGGACGTCGACGGGGAAGCCATCGTGATCGAGGCGCCGCAGGGCAGTGGCGGCTTCCATCCCACCTGGGCTGCCACGTGCGCCGCCCGCCTGGTCGACGGCGCGGTTGGTACCTTCAAGGACCACAGCGATCCCCTGGACCCCGCGAGCGTCACCCTGCACCCCGCCTGCCTGACCCTGAGCGTGCACGGTGGGGACGTCACCCTGCACGTCACGCCCGCCGACCGTCAACTGCTCGCCGACGCCATCACGGCCGTCGCGGCCGCCACACCGGAGCGGGTCGCGTGACGGTCCTGCACCGCCTGGCCGCGCACTGCGAGGGTGATCTGGTCGCCCTGATCTCCCTGCTGGACGTTCTCGACGAGGACACCCTCCATGCCGCCCGGGCCGAACGGGCCGCCCTGCCCACCCCACTCGCCCCGCAGCCCCTGAGTGCCGAGCAACTTGACCAGCAGGCCCTCGCGGACGAGCGCACGGTCCAGCAGCTGGGCGAGCTGCGCGCGGAGAGCCTCGAGGCGTCCGGGCTCCCCCTGCCGGACCTCACGCGTCTGGACCGCCGGGCGGACCTGTGCCTGGAGCTCGCGAGCCTCCTGCGGGACGCGGCCGCTCTGAGGCGTGAACTCGCCCTTGACCTCGCCTGACTCCTGGAGTGCCCATGAATTTGCTCACCCTGTTCCTCGCGTACGTCGGCCTGCTCGCCACACTCGGCACCCTCACGGCCGCAGTCATCGCCGTGAAGGTCCGCCGGGGCCCCCGGCACCCGTAACCAGTCCTGGCCCCCTGCCCGGGGGCCACGTGAGCCGCATGCTCACCGCGATCCTGTCCGTTCTGATCCCGCTCGCCCTCTGCCGCACCCTGTACGGAGGTTCCATGCACCCCACCCGCTCCAACGTCCCTTCCGCTGGGAGCCGCGCGTGACCGCCCTGGCGAGTCTGCTGCTCACGCCCCAGGGCACCCCACCTACGGCCCACGACGCGACGCGCTGCATGGCTGTGTGCGCCCTGCTCGTCGCGGCGCAGCAGCAGGGTCTCGTGCCGATCCTGCCAGAGGACGCGCCCCGTGCCCGCGCCGCAGACAGGTACTGCGGCGACCATCTGAAACGCGTGGAGCCCGGCGAGGTGGAAGCCCTGTCCCTGGCGAGTCGCGTGCAGGAGCACCCCGAGGCCCCGGCGTACCTGATGCACGAGGGCACGCTCCTGGTACTGGAGGACGGCCGCCTGATCTTCCGGGGGGTGCACCGGCACAGCGCACTGGAACGCGCGTACCGGGACGTCCGGTACGGGACGCTACTGGGCCTCCGGCACCGCCTGCCCACCGAGCACCTCCTCACCTTCGAGCAGGTCCCCCTGTGACGGGCGGCCTGCGCCCCAGGCCGGACCTGATCACGTTCGAAAGCGAACCCATGGTGATCGGCCGGCTGAGCGTCTTCGCGTACCTGGACGGTGAGCCGACCGGGTTCCTCCTCGGGACGGACACCGAGTCGGACGCGCGGCTGCTGTACCATGCGGCCCCAGCAGCGGTGACCTGCTTCCACCTGGACGCCCTGGATGCCCTGAACGACGCCCGCCTGACGCCGTTCCTGACGGCGCTGCGCCGGTGGAACCGGACGGGCGACGCCCGGGCTGCCCAGGAGGTCCTGACCCTCTGGGAGACCCCACTGGCCCGGGAACTGCTGCTGGCCCCCACGCCTCTATGAAACACACCACCAAGACCAATTTGCGGCAGGCCCTGAAGGTCCTGTCTCCCACCACCCTGCGCATGTTCGCCATCGAGATCGGCCTCGTGGAGCACCGGCGCGGCCGCGCGACGAACGAGGTGACGGCCGCGCAGCTCGCCGATCACGTGCACGCCCACCCGGTCCGGGCGCGGCAGGTGGCGGCGTCCCTGCGCGCCGCGTCGAAGGATCCCCGCTTCCTGCCGACCCTGGAGGCCCTTGATGGGGTGCGGGGGGCGGGGCCACTCACACTGAGCACGTGGACGCTCACACCCGAAGGGCTGAACCGGGTGCGGGTGCAGCACGGTCAGAAGCCGCCAGTGTGGGTGGAGTACAGCACGGACGCCCGGGTGGGCCTGATCACGCTCACGGCGCCTGACGCCACGGTGGCGGCCCCGGTCCTGCCGTCGACCTTCCCGGAGACGGTGGGGAAGGAACTCCCGGCGTTGATCCTGCCGCCCGCCCCTCGCTGACGCACCCTGCAGTCCTGGCCCCCTCCCGGGGGCCACGCGACACGCATGATCGAAGCCAACGACAACCAGCAGGTCACCCAGCCCCCGACAGCAGCATCTCAGCCCCGCTCGACGACCGTGCAGCTGAGTGCGCTCATTCAGGATTCCACCACGCTCGAACGTCTCGCGCTGGCTCTCCAGTACGCCCCGGAGGCTCTGGCAGAGGTGCTGGGCGTGGAACTGCCCGGACTGCTGGATAGCGTGGGTGCGTACCACGTGGCCTGCCCGGGGTGCAGCGCGAAGCATGTGGAATGCACGCTCCTCGAGGCGCCGGACGAGACGTGGACGTGCCCGAGTTGCGGGGTGGCGAGCGCCGCGCACGACTGGATGCAGTCCCGCCGCGCGCTCCGCGCCTGACCAACCCTGGCCCCCACTCCGGGGGCCACGCAGCCGTCATGGCAAAGCTGCTGATCACTCTCGACCCGGCGTGCCCTGAACGGCTGCCGCAGGCTCTCTCTCAGGCGACCGGGAGCGAGATCGTTGCCCTCGAACGCGAGGGCCGCACGCTCTATGCCGCGTGCCGCCGGGCGGGACTCACGACGGCCCTGATCGGCACGGTGCACCTGCTCGACCATCCCCTCCCGAGTGGGGAGAATGCCGCGTTGACCCTGGAGGGAGAGGACCGCAATCCCGCGGCTGCCCGCGCGAGCCGGACATTCACGCGGCACCTCACGCCCGCCGCCGGTCTGCACGTCGACGGGACGTGGCGGGCCCGCTGCGAAGAGTGGCAGGCCCGAGTGAAGACCGCGCTGAGCGGTGAACGACTGCTCGGCGAGTACCCGGACGCCCAGGGATACGTCGGGTACAACGCGGAAGGCAAGCGCGCGTTCGAACTGGATGCCCGGCGGTACCTGAAGGCCGTGCAGCGGCACCTGGGCTGGCCAGGAAAGGTGCACTGGAATCCGGGTGGGGTCGCCGTGAGTGGTGAGATGACCGCTCACCTTGCGCCGGACGGTGCGGACACGGGCGTGTTCATCGAAGTGTCCGCCTGTGGGTTGTGGGCCCCTCGGCAGGCCAGTCCAAGTGGCGTGGCGGTCATGTGGCGCCTAGAACCGCTCGCGGGGCAGGACCGCTGGGCGCACGAGTACCGCAACCGCTGGGCGAGCTGGGTGCTGCCAGCGGCGCAACTGGCGCAGGATGTGCGGACCGCCCTGACGCCCGAGCACGTGGACGCCCAGGTGGCGTGAAGCCCTGGCCCCGCCCCGGGGCCACGTCTCACGGATGCCGAGAACGCCCCGCACCCCCCAGCAGGCCAGCGAACGCAACGCCAAGCGCTGGAATGACCGCCAGCGTGCCCGCCTGCCTCTGTTCATGGACGCCGGGCTGGAGGGTGACCTGATCCGGACTGGCGTCCTGCGCGACCGCCGCCCTGATCATCAAGTCCGGCTGAATGAGGACCTGCGAGAGCGACTCGGGGCCCTGGAGGCGGCAGCCGCCGTACGCGGTGAGCAGTTCCGCCGCGCGATGAAGTCCCACTGCCCAGAGACCTATCCCGCTGCGCTGCGTCAATTGCGCCGCCTGCGGGCGCTCGCGCCGAGCCTGCGGCGGGCCATGCACACGAGCGATCACTGGCTCACGGCGCTGCGCCGCGCGCTTCCCGAGGGCGCACTCCTGATCATCCTGGACGAGATCTGGCCAGAGCACGCCCAGACGCTGCGGCAGCTGTCAGACATCGACGCGCGCATTCACCGGAAGACCGCGCTTGGCCAGGTGAACCCCTGGCACCCCGTGGACTGAAGTCGAGATCAGAGGAGCAGCGTGACGAGGCCTGCGGCAGCCACACCGCCAGTGAGGTACACAGGCATGCGTCCGAGGGCCGCTGTGACCCGCTCGCCGGGCCGAACAAAACCAAGCGTCCACACGTTCAGCAGGGCCAGCGCCACGACGAACCCACAGGCCAGCAGGACCGCCCAGTGCAGGAGCGGGAGGGGGAACAGGACGGCCAGCAGGACACTCACGAGAAGCGCAGCGGCAATCAGGAAGGTCTCCTGATCGGCCGTCACGAGGCCACACCAGTACGAGTCATAGGTCTACTCTGCACAAACAGGGCCGCCAGGGGCAAGACCACGCCCGGTCCGACGAGTTCACCCGCGCGCTCCTGCAGGAAGGCGGCGGGCACACTGAGCCCGTCCGCGTTCACGACGAAAAACATACCGGTGGGGTGCGCCCAGACGACGTGCACGCCCGGGAACTGGGCGTGCGGCCACGCCCCCATGCGCCCGGTGACGGCGCACGCCGTCCAGTGGCGCACCCACGCTGCGAGGGCCGGGTGAACGCCGCACAAGCGGACGCCCTGCACTTGACGGGCGAGGTGGAGTCCCGACTGGGGGTCACGAGTGGTCACCGTCAGGTGCGGGGCGAAACCGCCGCCCTGCGCGGTGGGCGTGTCCAGGGGCGGGTGGAAGGCCTGGACACTGAGGTGGCGGGTCTGACTGACGCTGTACCGGACGCCGCCGGTGGCCAGGGTGAAGCGGACGGTGGTGACGTGCAGGGTCTCCTCGACGAGATCCTGCTCATTCAGGGCCGTCAGGGGCTGGACGTGGTACCGGACCTGGCCGGCCTGCGTGTTCAGGAGATGCGCGACCCGCAGGGCGTTCTCTTCCGGGCAGTGCAGGACGTGCAGTGGGGTGTGGACGGGGCCGCCGGGGGCGTCGTGGGTGCGCAGGAGGGCGAACACGCCGGGAACGGGCGCGCCACCGTGGGGGTGTGGGGGCAGGGACATGACCAGAGCGTCCCGTGCGTAGGGGTGACGAGTGCACACACATGTGGTCACGCTCGGCCCGGTGGTCAGGGGTGGCCTGCCCGTGGGGCAGGCCAGGGCAGAGGGGTTCACGCGTGTCGCACGCCGATCACGCCCGTTTCGTCCTCATTCCAGGAGCACCCCATGAACGAGATTCCGCACCGCAGCAGCCTCGTGCTGGTCGACGCCATCGGCACCCGCATCACCGTGTACGCGAATACCCCGCAGGACCTGCGCGCCCTGCAACGCGAGTACGGACGGCGAGGGTACCGCCCCGAGGGGGAGATCCCGTGCGGCGGCCTTCAGTTGCCGTACGCGCAGCACGACACGTTCGACTGGTCGCTGATCGGCGCGACCCCGTGGACGAGCCCGGATGGAGACCGGGGCGTGATTCACGACGGCAGCTTCTACAAGCTCAGGGAGCTCGAAGCCGTGGACTCCAGGAAGATGAAATTACCTCAGGCCCTGAAGTACAGCCGCGGGGCCCGGGAGACCGACCCGGAACACCTCGTGGAGGAATCCAACGGGGAGTTCAAGTACCGGACGCTGATCATGTTTCGGGGTGGCGGGAAGGCCATGCCGGAATTCAGCCTGCCGGGCGGGCAGCGGCAGCGGCACGCGGTGGGGCCCGCGCAGGAGAACGCCGCCGACTGACCCGCGAGTGGGGGAGAGGACCGTGCCTCTTCCCCTCCCGCATGCCTTCGCTTCAGGGGTGGCCCCACCGATGCGGTGGGGCCAGGCCGCGCTGCAACCCCACGCGCTCAGCCGTGGCGTTCAGGAGACCCCATCATGCCCAAGACTGCCCCACGCGCCCGCCCGATCCCCTCAATCCCCGACCCGATCCCCTTCACCCCTCCACTGACGCCGCCGGACGCCCGGTTCGCAGTGCCGACCCTGAGCGCGGACGCGCAACTTGCGTACGACCGGCTCTCCCAGGATGGACGGCTGTCCCAGGTGGCCCTGACCAGACTCGTCGGGGAAGCGCGGGCAGGAGAAGTGCTGGCGGAACTCACGGCGGCGTGGCTGTCCGTGGAGGTGCCGGGGGGCCTGGAGACGCGCTCGGGTCGGGCGGGGTACATCGCGCCCGTGGCGTGGGTGCCGGCAGCGGGTCTGCTGGAGGTGGAGGCGGCCGCGCGGCTGCTCTCTGGGCGCAGTGGGCTGCTGGGGATGTTTGCGCGGGCGCTGGACATGGATTCGGCGGGGGCGCTGGGGGTGATGCGGGCCCTGGTGGTGCTGGGCCTGGCGCAGGGTGGTCCGGTGGGGGCGACGTTCGCGTTCAGGGTGCATGCTCAGGATCAGGTGCACGTGCAGGAGGTCCAGGCTTGCCCGCCATCTGGCGGGCATGTTCGCATGGCGTCCAGCGACGTCGAGGCGCCGGTGAACGGTGAGGGTGATCGCCGTAGCGTGATCACCCCTACGCCGCATACGGTGAAGGCAGGAGGTTCCCGCATGTCCAGGCCCATTCCCCTGCACTTCACCCCGGAACAGCGCGCATTCATGACGGCCGTCACGACGTCGAGACGACACCTGTTCCTGCGGGCGACCGCCGGAGCGGGGAAGACGACGACGTTGACGGAGGCGGCGTGGCACCTGGAGGAGCGTGGCGTGTACTTCGCGTACAACCGGCACGCCGTCTCGGACCTCCAGCCTCGCTTACCGGCCCGGGTGCGCGCCCTGACGCTGCATGCGCATGGATTCCGCCTCCTGCAGCAGCAGCTGAACAGCCCCTTGCAGATCCTCGACGAGAAGGGCCGCCTGGTCGCGTCCACGGTGATCCCGGACCACACGCAGCTCCATGCACCGGCTGCGCGGGCGTGGACGATCGCGCGCGAGGAAGGCCTGCACGTCCCGACGCCTGAGCAGGCGAAGTGGCTGGCGGACCGGGCGCAGTGGCCCGCGGCGCCCGACGAGCTGGTGGACTTGATCCCCGTGTTCCATCAGGTGGGCGCGGATCTCTGGTCGGACGCGGGCGCGGCGGACTTTACGGACCTGCTGTGGCTGCCGGTGACGTTCGGGTACGGGGCTGGGAGCCTGTCCCTGGCACTCGTCGACGAGGCGCAGGACCTCACGCCACTACGGCAGCGGTACGTGCTGCACCTGCTGGGCCTGCGTGGCGCGGCAGCGTCCCCTGGCCGTCTGATCTTCGTGGGGGACAGCGACCAGTCGATCTACACCTGGGCGGGGGCTGACCCCATGGCGCTGTCCCGCCTCAAGGAGCGCGTGGATGCCCTCGAACTTCCGCTGAGCGTGTCCTTCCGCTGTCCGCGTGAGGTGGTGCGGTACGCGCGGGCGCACTCGAGCTTCATCCGGCCGGCCCCTCGGGCAGAGCCGGGCATCGTCGAGCATGCGAGTGCGGAAACGGCCACGTACGCTCGGGGGGATGTGGTGCTGTGCCGCACGAACGCGCCGCTGATCCGCCTCGCGCTGGAGTTGATGAGCCGGAACCTCAGTGTGGCGGTGACGGGGCGGGATCTCGCGCAGCGTCTCCGGGACGGCGTGACTGAGGCGCTCCCACCGGACTTCGGGAACGACGCCGTCACAGATCTCGTCCGGGCGTATCTGGAACCAGTGGCCGCTCCACTGAAGGCGCGGGCAAGCACGGGCGACCAGGGAGCCCGGCGGGCGTTGACGGAACTCCTCGACGTGGGCCGATGCCTGCGGTACCTGGCGTGGGTCGTCTCGCGGCGCACGGGGATGGGAACGCAGGCGGACGCGTTGACGCTCCTGGGGCAGCTGTGCCGGGAGGACGCGGAGGCGGACGTGCTGCTGGCGTCAGTACACCGGGCGAAGGGCAAGGAGTGGCCGCGGGTGACGATCCTGTACCCGGAACTGATGCCACTGAGTCAGGGGGACGAGGCGGAGGAGCGGGCGGTGCAGTTCGTGGCGGTGACGCGGGCGCAGCGGGTGTTGCGGTTCGCGTACGGGAAGGACGCGTGGGCGGCGCAGCAGCTGGTGATGCCGGGCGTCCTACCCGCTGGAGAAGTGGAGGAGGTCGCACCTGAACTGCCTGTCTGGGCCGAGGTGCCGGAGGGTGTTGCTCCGGCGCCCTCGCCTGTTCTGGCCCTGTCGGTGCCGCCGCCCAGCTCGGGGTGCCGGTCGATGTTGCCGGCGCTGCCGGAAGGGGGACCGCCGATGGCGACTCTGATGGATCCCCGGGGGGCGTGGCCGCTGTTCGGTGGGGGCACGCCCATGCCGGTGGGTCTCGTGCGGGAACGGCTGACGGCATTGGCGGAAGAGGACCGGACCTTGCTGCGCACGTGGGCGGCAGACGGTCTGACGCTGCTGCAGGGCGTGGAGGCGCCGTACGTGGCGGTGCACGAGGTGCACCTGGCGTTGTTCGAGCGGGCGGCGCGGCAGGCGCGGCTGGCCATTCCAGCGTTGTTCGGGACGGGGGTGCCGGTGTGCGTGTTCGAAGGGCCGCTGCTGCGTGTGCGTCTGGCGCGGAAGGTGCGGCTGAGCGGGCGGGTTCTGCGCGTGGCACTGGGGGACGTGGAATTGCGGTTCGACCGGGCAAGTGGGGAACTGCTGGATGGGGCGGAGCCACTCGCGCCCTTTATCCGGCCGGCGGAACTGGGTCGTTTGCAGGCCAGTTGAGCGTGGTCGTGCGGAGACACTTTGTGGAGTTGGGTCAGGAACATGGGGAAGAGAATTCACCTCTCGACATCGATGCTGAGTGATCCCTGTCAGTGGCCGGTTGCTTGCCTCAAGTTGGCCACGAATTGTTCCTGTTTTCCAGCGGCGACGGCCGATACAGCAGTTCGCAGGAGTTCTGCTGGAATGATGTCGCCTGTGAGGACGCGGTGTCGGATCTGGTCGTAGTCCGGCGCGCGGAGCAACTTCCGGTAGTGCAGGTCCAGTCGGCGGATCAGGCGGTCTGCTGCCCGCTCGGGCGTCAGATCCGCGAAGTCCTCTTCAAGGCTGGGTTCAGCGAGTAGAGGCTGCATGGTCGGTGCAGCTTTCGTGGGGGGTGGGGCGGGCTTATTCGGGTAGGGGTAGTCGTCGGGATGGGCGATCAGGTGCATCAGGGCCGCGGCTTTGGTTTTCCGGACGACCAGGACGCCGGAGGAGACCAGTGCGGCAAAGCGGGTGATGGTTTCTGTCAGGAAACTCTCGCCGTGTTCCCGGACGAGTTTGCGGACCATGCCGTCGGCGACGCCATACTCCCGGAATTTGCGCATGAGGGCCGGGTCGACCTTGGTGAAGTCCCGGGCGAATTCGTAGCGGACGGTTTGGTCTTTGCCGCGGCCGGAGAGGATGACGTCGGCGAGGTACCCGCGTTTGATCAGTTCTTGGTGTGGGGAGGTCAGGGCGCGGATGACCCGCCAGGCCTGACCTTCGCTGGGGATCTTGCATTGGTCGCCCCAGGCGAGGACGGGGAAGGTGAGGGTATCGACCTGCCGGTCTGGGTTTTCCGGGTCGAAGCGGGCGGCGTCGAGGACCCGGTAGAGCACGCGGGTGCGTGGGCGGGAGAGGGAGGTCATGAACTCGGAGTCGAGGGGTTTGAGGTATCCACTGCGGATGCTGGCGGTGACGTCTTCGGCGAGGCGGAGAACGATCATGGAGCGTTCGTCGAAGAGGCCGACGCCGTCGAGTGTCGTGAAGTTCAGTGACTCGATGAAGTGGAATTTCGCGTGCGTCCAGCGTTGTTTGGGGTGGTCGCGCCATCCACCGGAGACGGTGTAGTTCGCCTGGTGGAGGCGTTCGAGGCAGTCGCGCAGCAGGCCCATGTACTTGCCGGACTTGTGCCAGCCGCACAGGTGAAGCAGGGCAGTGGCGGCGACGGTGATGCGGCCGTCGTCAGGCATGCCTTCTTCGATGTAGAGGTTGATCAGGGCCGCGCTGACGTCACTGTCGAGACCGTGTGGGACGGCGTATTTGACGCCTGCTTCGCAACTGATGCGGACGATGCGGCCGCGGGACTCGTAAGTGACGCTCCATTCCTGCATGTCAACTTGGTCCAGCGCCACGATGAGGTTGAGGCGGGAGAGGTTGAGGTCGTCGTGGTGGCGCGGCTGGATCTTCAAGGTCGTGATGATGATTCTATGGGTACTTCTGGAAAAAAGAAGTAAAGATTTGAAATGATGACATCATCAGTGACGGGTATTGGATGTCGACTGGATCGCGGTTTTCTGCCTGTTTGCAATGGGTGTGTCACCGTGGATGCAATGAGTGTGTCACCGTGGTGGGTGATCAATGCGACAGGTGTGTCACCGGGCGTGTTTTGGGTGCGACAGGTGTGTCACAGGGGACGCAACGGGTGGGACACCGCCTGTGCAACGGGTGTGTCACTCGGTTGATTGGGCTTAGCAACCAGTGTGTCACTGGGGTGGCCGGCTGGATTCAATGGGTGTGTCACCGGGTGCCGTGCTTTTTTCAACAGGTGTGTCTCCGGGTGGATGGTGGTTTTCAACGGGTGTGTCACCGGGAAGCGTGGCTGTGTTGACGCGCTTATTTGTTCGGGGGTGTGGAGTTGGTTTGCGTATACGGCGGCACATACGAGAGCCTTCCTCTTCCCACCCTGCTCCAAGTATTTGTCATGACGTCCCTGCCCGTGTTGCGTGGACGCGTCCGCCTTTACGTGCCGCCAGGGTCTGGAAGGCCAGTTCGCGGAGGGTCGCCACGTCATAGTGGGTGTTGAGTAGGGCGTGGCATTGATCGTTGTTCATCGTGTGGGTGCGGGTCACCCCTAGGTTGTGGAGCAGTGCGCTGAGTTCCTCGACGCGGAGTGTTTCCAGGATCAGGTGCCCAGCAGCGAGGTCCTTGTCCTGTGGCCGAGGCCGACGCTCAAGCTTAACTACTTCATGACTGACTGGCTCCAGCACGATGAGCCCCCAGGTCTCAGGGAGTAACTGGCACACCCCTCCCAGGTGGCGCGGCGTCGTAGCGAGAACTCGCTCCGCAAAGCAGTGGTCGTACATGCGGACCTGGTGTGCCAGTCGGCTCAGACTGTCCTTCTCCGTTTTGATCTCGTACCCAATGCTGTGGCCTTCATCTGGCATCACACAGAGATCTGTCCGGCCGGAGAAGCCCTCAGCGGACAGGATGCTGATCTCCGGAATGACCCAGCTGGCTGGATGCAACGCCATGAGGGCCTGCCGGGCCGCGGTTTCATGCAGGCCTCGACCTTCCTGACTGGGTGGCCGTGCCACGCGGAAGTGGTTCACGAGGGTGCAGGGTGTTCCATCCCACTCGAATTCGGGGATGGTGACGTCGTACCAGCCACGTCTACGGTGCTTCACTGTTGCTGATCGGTAAGTCTGCCGTGCATAGGCGAGTGCTGCAGCATCACGAGTCGGAGCATCCAGTCTCACTCGCGTGTGAAACGGCCCCGGCTTCCCACACAACCAAGACTGAACAAGTGTTAGTGGCACCCCTGCGATGGTGGACGTAGGGGTGACGAAGAAGAGCAGAGACGCTTTATCACACCCTTTAGCTATATGCCGCCAGATACACTCATTCGCATGACCCACCCCCACGACCAGCTCGCCCAGCAGGTCACCCAAGCCCTCAGAGACGCCGACCCCGACACCCTCATCACCACCCTCCACCACCACCAACTCCTCCAGGGCACCCCCGCCCAACACATCAGCAACCTCAAACCCATCCTCCACGCTGCCCACCGCGACCACCTCAGCCTCCTCCGCCCCCCACCCGACTTCCACCCCTGGCTCCACACCATCCTCGCCACCAACCTCGACGGCTCAAGCGCCAAACCCAACACCCGCAACGCCCGCATCAGCACCCTCCGCGCCCTCTACAAAGCCCTGCGCCGCCTCGCCCTCCTCACCGGCGACCCCCTCATCGACTTCCAGAACGCCACCGCCGAACGCGCCGACGACCCCCTTCCCACCAGAGACGACCTCGACCGCCTCCTGAAAGTCGCCCACAAAGACCCCGCCCTCCACGCCGCCATCCTCCTCCTCTGGCACCACGCCCTCCCCAGCAGCATCCTCCTCCGCCTCAAATGGAGCGCCTTCACCCCAGACGAGGGCACCCTCCTGCGCGGTGACCTCATCACCCCCCTCACCCCCCAGACCGAAGCCGCCCTGACCCGCCTCCATCAACGCGCCGGCTACGACCCCCTCTACCCGGACACGCACGGCCGCACCGAGGACCTCCGCATGTTCCCCTACGACACCCAGGACGCCCTCCGCCTCCGCCTCCGACAGGTCACCCGCGACCACGACCTCCCCTTCATTCCCCCAGGCCAGATCCGCCGCGCTGCGTTGCGCGACCACCCCGGCACGCCCCAGACCCTCGGCTACACCCGCGACAAGGACTACCGAGAAGCCCTCCGGCACGCACAGGCCCTCGCGGACAGCAGCACGAGTCGGGCTTAACCTAGCGAAGGACAAAAATTTGTCCAACTCGCCTGTACCCGCTAGACCCTGAGTGGCAGCCGCTCATGCATATTCAGCGTGAAGGTGCCGTAGGGATTGATGTGCTGCCACTTCAGTGGGGTCAAGGCCCGCAGGTCCGCCCCGGTCAACTGCCCCTGCCACTCCGGCTCTGACAGCACCTGCTGCATCATCAGCGTATTGACGTAGACCAGGCTGACCTGGAGCAGGTGCAGGGTAGGACCACAGGACAGCGTGGAGTTGAATCATGCGGCTTCAACAAACGGTTCGATCCGATAGCGGAGCAGTTCCGCGACCGTCCAGGCGTGATCCGTCACACCTGCGGCCATCCCCGGCGTTCGATCCACCCACCGACCATTCACCTGCACCCGAAGTGACCGATGTGGACGAATGAGGTTGTACGCCGCCAACACCAGGAAGAAGTGACGTTCCAGTCGCTCGCCGTCGCTCCCGGCATGCCGGGAGCGACGGACCAGTGCCGGCAACCACGTCCGGAGGGTCGCGTTCAACCGTTCCACGAATGCGGTGTTCACGGTACCCGGGCGACCTTGCGACGCTTCGATCAGGTGCAGCGCTTCGAAGAGATCACCGAATGCGATGCGTCGCTCGATTCGGTCACGGGAGGTTCGTTTCACGACCTGCACGATGTGCAACTCCGCCCAGGGCACCAACGCTGGGCGCCCACGGCGCCCAGTGTGCCGCGGCGTCCGGAACATCCTGAGAACCTGTGTTTTCCACGCGCCGTATCCATCTGTTGCCCACAGCACTGGTGATTGAAGCTGTGCAGCGCAGTGCACCTGATTCACGACCTCGGCGATCAGGGCGTGCGTTCGCTCAGCAGCCAACGCACCCCACAGGAGCAGTCGTGAGGAGACGCAGACGGCCGTTGCCAGCCACCGCACGCCCCGTTGGGTCCGACACCAGAGTTCGTCCGCCTGCACCTGCCCGAGATGCAACTGGCCCTGACAGACAAGGTGCTCGTGAACACGCTGCGCGTGTTCACCGGCTTTCCTCACCCAGTCGGCCAGTGTGCGCTCGTCGATCTTGAAGGCCATGACCACTGCTGGGATGGGGCAACCGAAGGTGAGGAGGGTCAGTACTAGTTGGACGATGTTCGGATCGGTCTTGAGTCGATAGAGCGGTGTGCCGTGCGTCGCGGTGAACGTCGTGTGGCAGCGATGACAGCGGTATCGAGCGTCGCGACGGGAATGAACGCCCACTCTGGTGGGCGACGGGCAATACGGGCATCGGGGCGTATCATCAGTGCGTCGGGAAGAGGGAGTTGGCTGCATACCACTCCATCTTCCCGATCTCGTTGCTCATCACTCCACGCTGTCCTGTGGTTCTACCCTCAAGCGGAATGTGGTGGGGAACTTCTGCGCGCTATCGGTTGCAGCGTTGAAAAAGCGATTGACAGTGGGATGGCAGCGAATCCGTCGCAGAGGGTTGCCTCTGGCCTTCATCCGGGGTACGCCCTTCACCGCGTCGTTATCGATTTAAGCAGGAATCAGTAATGCGAGGTGTCGATTGGAAGCCCAATCGACACCTCGCGCTTCATGACATTGATATGCTCATATGGGAAGAACAATTGCCAGTCTCCAATTCCGGCGAGCAATACAATAAACGCTAAAGTTAGAATAGAGGCAATCCAAATAATAAATTTGATCCAGCGCTTTGGTTGACGAAGTCGACCACGAACAAGCCAAGCAATGCCCAGAAAAAACACGGAGTAGATAAGTGCATTTCCCAGAAGCGGCATAACGTAAACCATGCTTTCGGCGGAAACTGAATCTTTGGCGTGGGTATAGCCGAAAGGAAAGCCATAAATGTTCAAAATAGGGATTTCGCCAGCAAAATCGCTGGGTCCACGAACAGTTCCAACGGCCACCCGAGAACGGACGGTGAACCAAATAGACATAACAAAACTCAGGGGAAGAAGGAGGCGTAGCCAGTCACGCAGGGGTGGATTCATAGAGGCTATTGTGAACACCAGAACTGTGTCTTGTCTGATGATTGCATCGCGACGCTGGGCGTCGTCGCCGTTTTCCAGCGACACTCAAGGGCTGTGAGAGTGTCAGGCGAATGATTGAACTGGAGCACCTGCCCACGCTGCTGAGGACATAGGTGGACCCGGAGGGTGAGGTGACGGCCAGCCTGAATCAGCATGAGGCGGCCGGGCGGGCGTCAGTGGCCCTGACCCGAACGCTGCGGCGCAGCGCCCGGCGCATCTGACCGGTGAGCCTTCCTCAGGGTGCCGACTCTGCAACACTGTCTCTCATGACGACTTCGACAGCTACCCCCGTGCCGCCCTGCCCGACCTCTGGCCGCAGTGATGGTGTCGGGCCCTGCTCAGGCTACTGAGCGCCCCGGCAGGGATACTGGGGTGGTGCACGTTCCCGCCCCCGACCTGATCACCCCCCTGCCGGGCATCGTCTCAGTGCACGCCACGGCGGACGGCGCGGTGGACGTCTGGCGGCGCGACCCGGTCACCGGTGAGGGGCGCGTGCAGCGCACCCGGCAGCGCGGCTGGATCTACGCCCGGAACGTCGATGAGCTGCTGCACCTCGGGAGCCGACTGACCGTCGCTCCTGGCCCAGCTCCAATGCACGCAGCCTTCCATGCCCAGGACCTCGCTCCGGACGGGCCGGTGGATCCCCGCGCCTACCGCTACCTCCTGAGCGGTCCCAGTCCCCGGCAACTGGAAGGGGAGATCCAGCGGGGCGCCGTCACCGCCCGCAGCCTGAAGGCGAGACCTGCTCTTGGTGACCTCAATGGGTACCTCCGAGTGGGCTACGCGGAGCAGTACCTCATCACCACCGGGCAGACGTACCACCAGGGACTGACCTTCGATCAGCCCGTCCGCCTGCAGTTCGACCTGGAAACCACGGCGCTGAGCCCCGACGAGGGCCGCCTGTTCCTGATCGCCGTGCGCGACAACCGCGGCCTGGACACCCTGCTCGAAGCCAGGCGCCCCGTGCAGGAGCCCGAGATCATCGAGGCGTTCCTGGCCCTGGTGCAGGAGCGTGACCCGGACGTCATCGAGAACCACTTCATCCACGGCTTCGACCTGCCGTTCCTGGCCGCCCGCGCCCGGCGACACGGCATTCCCTTCCGGCTCGGCCGGTCCGGAGACGGCGTGCCCTGGACGGTCGACGACGGGAGCCGCGTGCCGATGTGGGTCTGCCCCGGGCGGGAGATCCTCGACACGCTCGACGCCGTCCGCCGGTTGAATCTGCCGTCCAGTGGCCTGAAGGCCGCCGCGCGGCACTTTGGCATCGCCCCGGAAGGCCGCGTCTACCTGGAAGGGGCGGAGATCGTGAGCACCTACCGCGACCACCCGGCCCGCGTGCGGCAGTACGCGCGGCAGGACGTGCAGGAGGTGGACGATCTGGCCCGCATCGTGCTGGCCCCGAGTTTCGCGCTGGCCCGCCTGACGCCCCGCCCGTACCACCGCCTGACCCGCGCCGGGCCTGCCAAGGGCGTGCTCG
Organism: Deinococcus sp. JMULE3; assembly: GCF_013337115.1. Lineage (NCBI taxonomy): Bacteria > Thermotogati > Deinococcota > Deinococci > Deinococcales > Deinococcaceae > Deinococcus > Deinococcus sp. JMULE3. The sequence continues at coordinate 138,160 of NZ_SGWE01000002.1, read as the reverse complement.
AACCCATGCTGATCCGCGCATATGTCGAAGCAGGTCGGCCCTTCCCTGCGTCGGAACGGGGGCACCTCGAACCGCACAGGGGTGGGCACGTGCAATTGCACGCCGAGGGCGTCCTGCGGCACGTCGTCAAGGCGGACGTGGCGAGCATGTACCCCAGCATCATCCGCGCCGAGGGCATCGGGCCACTCCAGGACGAACTTGGCGTCTTCCACCGGATCGTGAGTGACCTGCGTATGCTGGCTAATCCGGCAGTCGCCGCTGGAGTTATCCGGCACCTCATGCTGAGGTTATCCGGCACTCTCCCCCACGGCAGACGAGCTGTGTCCATTATGAAAGGCTGACGGCTGATGGGGTCAAGTGACGCGACCTCTTCCGCAGACTTTCTCCCTTCAATTCAATCCGGTAGGCGTGATGCAGGACGCGATCCAAGATCGCGTCCGCCAGTGTCGGATCACCCAGATTGGCGTGCCAGGCCGACGTCGGAAATTGACTGGTGATGATGGTGGATGACCGCTCATAGCGGTCATCCAGAATCTCCAGGAGAATTCTTCTGCCTTCTGGCGTCGGCACATCCAGCCCCCAGTCGTCCAGAATCAGCACCTGCACCTTGGCCAGGTGAGCGAGCAACTTCAGGTACCGCCCGTCGCCTTTGGCCAGCGTCATGTCCCCAAGCAGTCGTCCTGTTTGTGCGTACAGCGCGGTAAACCCCTGGCGGCAGGCCTGGTGTGCCAGGGCACACCCAATGAACGTCTTGCCGACCCCCGTCGGGCCGGTGATGATGACACCTCTCTTTTCGGCGATCCATTGCCCGCTGTGAAGTGACCTGAACAGTTTGGCGTCGAGCCCACGTGGATGTTTGACATCCACCTCCTCCATGCTGACGTTCTGTTTCAGCCGCGCCGCCGACAGGCGGCGCTGCATGCCTTTGGTATCCCGAATCACGCGCTCGCGTTCCAACAGGAGGGTCAAGCGTTCTTCGAAGCTCAGTTCGCGGATGCTGGCCTGTTCCTGCTGTTCCTGAAGCGCCAGGGCCATGCCATCGAGTTTGAGCGTGCGGAGTTGTTGAATCACAGGGTGCAGGAGCATCAAAACCTCAATTCAACACGCGGTCCGTGTCGGGTTCGTCGAGATCGGCGAAGTACTGCGGGCCACGGAGATTGCTGTGAACCGCCACGGGCAGCACCTCAGAGGCCGCGGGCAGTTCGGCCTCGTCCAGGCGGTGCTTCAGGATGGAACGGACGCTCTGCAGGCTGTGGGCCTGCAAAAACAGGGCACGGCGGCACGCGGCTTCCAGCCGCGCGCCATATTCACGGTGCAACCGGAGAATGCCCAACACCGTGCGTTTTTGCTGTTCAGGATGCTGTTCACCATCGAAAATGGCGCAGACCAGCGCGGCGGTCTGTTCACCAATGGCTTGGGCTTGCTGGATCAAGGCATCCGCGTTCAGAGCAGCGAGCTGCCGATGATGGGTCGGCATATGTTCCGCCAATGTCGTGTGCCGCATCGTCCTGCCGTGCTCCTCTGACACCCGGTGGTGCACGGCGATCCGCTGTCCTGCCCGGTAGATTTCGATGAGCTGCGGAGTCAGGCGAACATCCACCCGCGTCCTGGCGTGCAGGTGGGGCACGCTATAGGCGTGCCCCAGGACGACGACGTGGTAATCCAGCCCCACCACAGCCTGCTTCCACTCCGCAATTTCGAACGGTTGGATGGGTAAAGGGCGGAGTAGGGGGCGATCCAGGGCTTCGAACTCACTGCGCCGACTGCCGGGTCGTTTCTGAAACGGTTGCTGATTCAGTGCCTCGACCAGCGCCCAGATCAGTGCATTCGCTTCCGACACGCTGAACAACACCCGATCACGAAGGGGCGCCAGAATCCGGCGTTCCACGATTTGCACATGCACTTCGACCAGGGCCTTGTCTTTGGGCTTACGAACCCGGGTCGGAATGATCGCGACATCGTAGTGCTGGGCAAACTCCTGATAGGTGCGGTTCAGCTCAGGTTCGTAGCGGCTGGCGTGGTGCACGCCAGCCTTGAGGTTGTCAGGAACGATGATGTCCGGGACACCGCCGAAAAACGCCAGGGCACGGACATGCGAGGCAATCCAGTCCGGAACGCTCTGCGTGCGTGTGACTTCCGCGTAGGTATAGTCACTGGCTCCCAGGGTCGCCACAAACACCTGTCCTGCACTTACTTTTCCGGTTTTTGGATCCGTGATGGGCACGGTCAGTCCGGCGTAGTCGACGAAGAGTTTTTCCCCTGCTCGGTGGGTTTGACGCATGGTCAAACCGCTCGCGGCTTTCCAGTGACGGTAGTGTTCGTTGAACGTCGCGTACTGCCAGCCATCGGGATGCTGGCGCCGATATTCTTCCCACAGGAGTTGGCGTGTAACGCCTTTGCGCCGGAGTTCTCGGTCCAGTGCAGCCCAATCGGGAATGTGCACGGCACGCTGCGCCGCCTGATCCTGTTGCTTGAACAGTTGCTGTTCAAGCTGGTGGTCATCCAGGTCAGGGGGAAGTGGCCAGGTCAGCCCGGCCTGTTTCGCTCGGATGACGTAGTCCTGAACCGTGCTGCGCGCCAGACCGACACTCTGCCCGACCTGGTGGTCGCTCAGTTTGAGGTCCAACTTCAAGCGCAAGACTTCTCTGATTTTTCGCATAGACGCTCGCTTTCTGGTCATCCTTCAGGATGACCAAGGGAGTCTCGTCTACGTGTCGGGTGCCGACATCCAGCAGAGGGTGCCGGATTCGCCCAGCGCAGGGTGCCGATTTCATCCAGCGGGACGTGCCGGATAACTCCAGCGCCGCCCGCCGGATTTCACCAGCGTACGCATGACCTGACCACCCAGCGGCTCACCCACAAGCGGGCTGCCCGCGACGCCACCCTGAGTGGCCCGCAGCGCCGGGAGCACCACGCGATGCAGGACGCCATGAAGCTCGTCGTGAACGCCGCGTACGGCTACCTCGGCGCCGGGCGGCTCGCACGGCTGGGAGACCGGGAGGCTGCCGACCGCGTCACCGCCCGGGGCCGGGCCCTGCTCCAGCAGGTGACGGGCGCCCTGGAAGCCCGGGGCGTGCAGTTGATCGAGTCGGACACGGACGGCGTGTACTTCAGCACGGGCGGGGATATCGGCGAAGCGCAGGAGAGACAACTGATCAGCGAAGTCTCGGCGGTCCTCCCGGACGGCATCACGCTGGAGTTCGACGGCCGCGCGCAGGCCATGCTGAGCCACCAGGTGAAGAATTACGTGCTGCTCCGCTACGACGGCACACTGGACCTCAGCGGCGCGTCGTTCGAGTCCAGCCGGTCCGAGCGGTACGGCACGGCCTTCCTGCGAACGGCGCTGCGGGCCCTGCTACAGGATGACGTGCCCGGCGTGCAGGCGGCGTTCGAGGACACGACGAACCGGCTGACGGCGCGTGACGTCACGAACGCGGAGGTGAGCACCCGCGTCCGGATCGGCAAGGCGCGCGCCGACTACGCGCAGACGCGCGGCCAGCGCAGGGAAGCGCACCTGGAAGCGGCGTGGCAGGCGGGCCTGGACTTCCGGGTAGGGGACCGCGTTGACCTGTACGTCCGCGCGGGGGCAGGCCTGAGCGTCCTGACCGACCCGGACGGGCGCGATTACGACGCGGGGCACTACCGCGCGGCGCTCGTGCAGAACTACGCCACTCGGCTGCGCAAGGCGCTCGACCCGGCCGACTGGGAGCAGCTGTTCAGCACTCGCGGCGCCGGACTGTTCGACCGGCCCGTCGCGGAAATGCAGGTGCAGTGGCGGCCGGTGGAGGGCGCGCTCCGGTGAACCCGGCGCGCCGGGACTACGCGGTCTGATCAGTGCGGCCGGGGAAGCGGCAGCTGTGCCAGAACGCCACGAACCGGTCGACCTGCTCCACGAACGCCGGGAAGCTCGCGCTCTTCACGAGGTACGCGCTGGCGAGCAGGTCGTAGGCCCGCCGGATGTCCTCGCGGTCACTGCTCGTCGAGAGGATCACGACCGGCAGGTGCTTCAGAGCTGGGGCGCTACGAATCTCGCGGATCACGTCGAAGCCCGACATGACGGGCATGTTCAGGTCGAGTACGACCACGTCCGGCAGGTCACGCCCGCTCGTCAGGACGGACAGGGCCTCCGGACCGTCATTGCAGACGGAGACGTGGACCCGCGCGTCGTGATCAGCGAACGCTTCGAGGGCCAGGAGTTGATCGGCGGGGTTATCATCCACCAGCAGGACGCGCAGCACATGGAGTGGGTTGGTGGTCATCACCCAGCACTGTACGCAGGCGGGTGTCGCCGGGGAAAGCACACGTGTCTTTCCCCTGATCGGGGGCCCTGGGTCATCAGGTGTCCTCCGGGCAGGGCTGCACGAACGCCACATCCAGCCAGTACATGGCGTCGTCGACACTCCGCCCGTCCGCGATCAGGTCGTCCCGCCACGCCACCCAGGCTTCAGCGCGGAGGTCCTCGTCGCAGCCCGGGCGATCGGCGAGATGCGTGCGGGATTCCTGGTCCGGACCGCTCACCGCTCCGCCCTGATCGACGCTCCACGTGGCATCCAGCAGGTCGGCCAGTTCCACGGGGCGCGCGCCGAACGAGTTTCTTCGCTCCTGACGGTCGTCAGCGTCGCCTTCATCTGGGCGTGCGTGACGGGCGAGGTCGTGGCACGTCGAACCGCTACCAAAGTAAAGAAACACGGACACCGTGCGGTGTCCGTGTTTCGATTCGGGCTTGATCATCTCCAGGATCTTCTACTGCATCCGTCCGGCATGTCCTGGCGCATCCTGAGCACACTCATGCCCCGTTTTGAAGGGTAGTCAGGTTGATTCGGCCTGGAGCACCGCCAGGAGCACTTCTGCCAGCCGCTTCAGAGCGTCAACGCGGCGATGAGAGAGGTGGGTTTTCAGGTGGTCGGCCAGCGTGTCAGCATGCAGGCGGGCAGTATCGGAGCTCGTCACAGGCTCAGATACTGCCCCTTGCTATGCCAAACTGCGTTCAGGACGCCATTTTTGGCGAAGTGCCATGTGCTGGGGAAACAGAGGCAAGGTCATGGTCACATGTGGTCGCGCCAGTTTTTTATCCGCGATATTCTGCGCCGTATGGAAGCTGCAACTGAATTTTTGAGTATTACTGCTGGTGGCGTTACGATTAGTGGTTTTGTCACTCCTACTGAACTTGCGCAAATTCAAGCGGGCGGCGAGTGTCAAGTCAGAATCCAGGGGGCGAAGAGTGGTGATATTGATTTAGGTGTCCTCGCGGCCATATTTGAGAATGGTGAGCTGTCAACTAAGTCGTCGCATCCTATGGGATGTGGCATGGATTTCTCTGAGAAAATCATTTTTTCTGACAATGATATCGAAGAAAAATAATATTTTACTTAAAGGTTACCAGATTTCAGTTTCTGGTAATAACGTCTATTTTCAGATGGAAGCAGGCAAGTCTTCTCTGTACGAGTCTCAGAACCTCAAGCACTTAGAAATCATTAAAATTCTGGATGGAACTTATGACGAGGAGGACATTCAAAATCTCATTCGGCGAAACAAAAATAAGCACGAGCTAGGTGCTTTCTTTCGCTGGCTTGATCAGAATAAAATGTTGATGCTTACCGATGAGCAAGAAAATATACATGAACGATATTACAATAATCTCAATTTCTTCGAAAGCTTTAGTACATTAAAAGATTCTTGCGGCGACTATCAAAAAATGTTGGAAGCATCCAGGGTTGTACTTGTCGGGACGGGCGGGGTTGGATCTACTGTTCTGATGAATCTTCTGGGCCTTGGTATCGGAACAATTGTTCTCATTGACTTTGACACAGTCGAGCAAAAAAATCTTAATAGGCAGTTTTTATATGAAGAATCAGATGTTGGAAAATCTAAAATAGAAGTTGCAAGCAAGAAAGCTAGGAATAATAATCCAAGCATAAATATAATTGGAATCAATAAAAAGATTAATGGTCCAGATGATTTTAAGGATGCAATTCAGAATTCCGATGTGGTAGTTTTAACGGCAGATACACCATCCGAAATCCAGATGTGGGCCAATGCGGCCTGCGTAGATTTAGGAATCACGTTGATCATTGGTGGCATGCAGGCTACGCAAGCACTCTTCTATTCCCTCGATCCTCATACAACTGGGTGTTTGGCCTGCTGGCGATCCGCTAGCGACGGACACACCACAGGCGAAATCATTCGCCCGCTCGTAATCAAGAATAGAGCGATTGGTCCAGCGGTCAGCCAGTTGGGTGGAGCCATGGCGCTAGAGGCCGTCAAATACATTACGAACATCTCTCCACCCATCTCGGGTGGAAAGGTGTGGTGCATTGATTTCGTTACAGGCGAAACAAAAATAATTTCGAAGTGGCATAAGAATGAATATTGCAGCGTATGTAAAGGCATGACGGCCCAAAATCATTCTGTGCATACTTCCAGTTCGACCCGACTCAGTGAGCAGATCTTTTTGACTGACTTTGAGTATGTCAAGCAGGATGATCATTATGTAATCAGTGCCAAAAACGGGGAAATTCGATTTGCTCTACCTGAGATTGGTCTAGCTGTACTCAATGGATTGAAATCTGGTTTAACCCCACAAGAAGTCCAAAAACATGTCTTATCGGAATTTAATGAAGAAATTGATACCTCTGACTTTCTCGAAAATCTAGAGGAGTTGGGCATGATTGAATTAGATCAGCAGAGCAAATATCATATGCAGCATAAAAAACCTCAAGTCAAATATTTTTTGACATGATACCAGTGTCGATATTAAAACTTATATATCACCCATTTTCATGGTCGATGTACGCAGTCTGTGCGCTCATCAGTCTTTACTGCTTAGCTTTTATTCCCTATATTCGACCTCTTCCTCACCACTTAGCATTTCACTCAAGCCTAACTGTATCGGTTATCACAGCGGCGATCCTGTCCTTTGTATTTTTAATCGTTCACGAAATCAGTCATTATCTGGCAGCTCGCGCTACTGGCATCGAAGCAAGGTTCAGCTTCGGGCACAGATTTTTATTTCCTGTCGCAGAAGTTGATCTCAGCAACCTATGGTTAAAGGAGAAAAGACATAGATACTCACCCATAATGGCAGGCTTGGCAAACGACACTTGTATCCTCTTCATAGCGATTGTAATAAAGCTAATGTGGTATTTCGGTATTGGGGATATATCCGGAACTATTTATAGGATCTCGGGCCTCGTTATTCTTCTCCAGTCCATTAGTATATCATGGCAGCTTCTTATTTTTCTTCGAACGGATCTTTATCTTATAATTGTCAATATATTCAATTGCTTCAATCTCTATGAAATATCATGGATAAGACTGAAATCGGCCCTCAGGCTAATTAGTAGAGATGAATCAAAAAAATTTGAAAATGCTCATATTAACGATATCACTGCTTCGCGATGGTTCATCATCATTCTGCTGCTCGGCGTACTCTGGACCATCATTTTCTTGATTAAAATTATGATCCCAAGCTCGTTGATTATGCTGAAATGGACGATTAATACACTTCAGTCAGGATCAATCTGGTCTTTCGACTTTTGGGGGAGCCTAATCATTGCCCTTATGGCCGTTTTGCGGATGACAACACCTATTTTTATTGGTTTCAAGCTGCTTGCCGAGAGGATATCGAAAAAGCGAGTTCAAAAGCTTGCATAGATTCAAAATATAACCATGACGATAAGACGCCATTAGGTTTGAATAAACATCGGCGAGACGGAAGTGATGATGCATCATCACTTCCGTCTCGCCGATGTTTAGATTACGAGCACAGGTACCAAACGCCGTCGCCGGGGTTCAGGCAAAGAGTAACAGAGCCATTAGTGGCCTTGATCTTCTCAACTTTGACAAATTTGATTTTCATTATTTCACCTCCTCTCTCTTGTTTAGCCACATTGTAGTTGGATCCAGCCAGTTGCGCGAGCTGATGTGACCACCATCCCGGCCTAACTACCCTTCAAAACGCACAGTAAGCAGCAGAAAGTCGGCTCCTGTACGGTGTTTCTGCGATGAAAACTCCTAGGAGCCGACCACCTCACGATACCTTGCAGACCGCTTTGCGGTCTGCTTTCCCCTAACCGCCTGACAGATTTTATGAGATGAAGTGAAAACTGACGTGCCAGCCGTTCTTGAGTGCTTCCAACGAGGACGGCTGGCCGCGTTTTCTGGGCTTCGGTGGCTCGGGGTCCGGGCCGCCCCGCAATCTCAGGGTTCTGAAGAACCTCTGACCTCGACTCAGCGCGTAGCTCATCGCTTTGTGCCCAATCTTCAGGTAGCTAAATCCGCGCTGCCAGTGGGGATCGACGCGTCGTCGATCCCCACGCTCCACCACGTCCAGCCCCTCGGACACCAGCAGCAACATCGCCACCGAGATCACCATGACCAGCCGTTCCAGGCTTTTCACATCCCGCAGTGGGCTGGCCCCAAAGTTTGGACAGTTTCGAGTAGAGACTCGGCTCAAGAGCAGGGTACATCATCAGCGGTTCCTACCTGACCAGGGGAAGGTCGGACGTTCGCCTGTGCGGTGTCCTGTCCGCACAGGGGGGCGTTCGGCCGCCCCCTGGACTGTTCGGCGTACTCGTGAGGGGTTCGGTAGCCCAGCGACGAATGTGGCCGCCTCTCGTTGTAAAACGCCCGGGTCTGTGATTAGCGCCCGTCACAGGTGCCCGGCCGCCGGCCGGGCACTCTTGCCGTTACCATGCTGGGTATGGGCTCCGGGGTGACCGAGAAAGATCTCTTCGAGATCATCCGTCGCCAATCCGAGCAGATCGACCAACTGATCGCCGAGAACAAGGCCCTCAAGGCGGACATCGCCCGCCTGAAGAAGCGCATCGAAGAGCTGGAGCGGCGGGAACGCAGGTACGCTGCCCCCTTCAGTCGGGAGAAGCGGACCGCCGATCTCAAATCACCAGGACGGCGTCCTGGTGAAGGCACTTTCGCCCACAAGGCCCCACCCACGCCGGAGCAGATCAGGGCCACCGTGGAGGTCGACGCGCCCAACACCTGTCCTCGCTGTGGGTTCATGGGTCTGCTGATCTTCACCCGTCAGGACAAGGCCTGGGTCACGGAACTCGTCCCCCAGAACGCCATGCAGGTCACCGAGTACCACGTGCCCGTCATGGCGTGCCCGCAGTGTCACCACGCGGTGCGTGGTGACCATCCCGATCTGAAAGCCGATCAGGTCGGCGCGACCTCTCATCGCCTTGGGCCCGTCCTGCACGCCACCCTGCAGACCCTGCATCACGAGCTGGGCCTCCTGGTCCGCCGCATTGGTCGGGTCATGGACCTCCTCGGCGGCCTCCAGATCACGCAGAGTGCGATCACGCAAGCCGCCCAGCGGCTTGCAGTCGACGGCAGCGCCCTGGCGGCCCACGTGGACACGCTGCAGACACAGATTCAACAGGCGCCGTTCGTGCATCACGACGATACCGGCTGGCGGATCGGCGCTCAGAACGCCTGGGTGGGTACGTTCCGCAGCGCGGACACCGTGCTGTTCCGCGCGAACCTGCGGCATACGAACGTGGAAGTCCGGGAAGGCCTGGGGCACAACTTCGCCGGCGTGCTGATCAGTGACCGCTTCTCCTCGTACGACAGCCGCTTCCTGCAGGACGTCCGGCAGCAGAAGTGCCTGGCGCACCTGATCCGCAACGCGGATGAGGTCGCCGCGGTTCTCCAGCGGCAACCCGGGCGGGGAGAGCGGTACGGGCAACGGGTCGCGCAGGTGTTCCGGGATGGCATCCGACTGCACCGGGAGGTGACGACCGGGGTCTGTACGCGAGAGGAATACGCGCAGCAGGGTGAGGGACTCACCCTGCGCCTGGATGCCCTGCTGAACCGGGCACCACTGAAATCGAAGGCGAACGAGCGACTCCGACTCGGAATCCTGAAGCAGCGTGTGCTCGGTCGGTTATGGCGGTTCTTGAAGGACCCGGACATTCCACCGACGAACAACGCCGCGGAACGGAGCCTGCGGACGGTGGTGATGGCGAGGAAGGTCTCACAGTGCAGCAAGAACGCGGTGGGTGCGCAGACGTACATGCGGATCAAGTCCACCGTGGAGACGGCGCGGTTGCGCGGTCAGGACCCCGTCGCGGTCCTGACCGGCTTGATGAGCTGACCCGGTACTCGGCCTTTCGGCCGACCGCTAATCACAGACGGACGGTAGTACCAGCTGGATCTGGGAATGCCCACCAGGAGGCAAGCCCGTTCGGGCTTGACCTGGGCGGCAACGAGTTGCCTCGCTGCCGCCCGTCTCACGGCGGGCGTCACCGCTTTTTCTGGATCACGTCCTTCATGGCATCGATTTCCAGGCGTTGCTGCCCGACTATTTTCAGCAGGCGGGCGTTCTCCTTTTCAAGCTGGCGAAGCCGTTTGGCTTCGCCAGCGGTGGTGTCGCCGTACTGACGTGACCCCAATTGGTCGGCCCACTACGAATGAGACAAGATCGTCTCCAGGGAGGGGTCATGAAACACAAGCAGTACAGCGAAAACGAGATCTTCGATGTCTTGGCCCAGGTTGAGGCGGGCACCGCGGTCGGTGACGTCGCTCGGTTGTCCGGGGTCTCCAAGGCCACCATTCACCGTTGGCAGGCACGGTATGGGGGCATGACCAAGGACGACGCGAAGCGCGTCCGTCAGCTGGAAGAAGAAAATCGCCGCTTGAAGAAGTTGGTCGCGGATCTGGCGCTCGACAACAGCATCTTGAAAGAGGTGGTTGGCAGAAAGTGGTGAATCCCGACCAGTCGTCGCAGGCCCAGACGCCCGTCAAACGACGGGTCATCCGGGAAGTGCGGCAGCTGTTCGGGATCAGTGAGCGGCGAGCCTGCCGTGTCCTTGGTTTTCATCGTTCTACAGGGGGGTATGCCATCTATCTGGCATACCCCCCTCGCCCTGCTCAGTACCAGTGTCGGACGCCCTGTCCTGCCCCCTGAGGTGATCAGCCCAGCGGCGGCCGACGGCGGAGCGCGCTGTACGCCCGGTGAACAATCTCCCGCCAACTGCGCAGGACCGGCTCCTCCTCAGGCTGCATGTCCTCCAGGGCCTTCCGACCCTTGGTCAACGCGAGCCCCACCGTGGCGATGAGTGCGGCAGCCACCAAGAGCAACAACGTACCCGTGGCAATCCCGATCCCGAGCACACCAACGACGAACAGGGCAGCTTTGAGCAGCGCCAACGGGAGGGCAGACACGCCATTGGCAACGTAGAAGTGAATCGCGACGCTCGCCAGCGCGAGCAGGTAGGCGCGAACATACAGGACCACGGACCGGTGAAGCGGCTCATCCTGTGCCTTCTTCTTCAGCGCCAGCGCACACCCCCCGAGATCCCGCGCCACGCTGCGCTGCGCGCCAGCAAAATCCGGGAGCTTGTTGCCGACTGCCGCGACGGGCGCCCAGATGCGCTGCACCACCGGCAGCAGAGGCTGCACCAGCTTCCGGACAGGTTTGAGCAGGCGCGTGACGAAGTTCTGCCCCATTTTTTTCTTAGCCATTGATCTCCTCAAGCAAACGTCACCGGTGCAGCCTGGACGATGCCGCCGCACGCAGCACGCAGACCATAGCCCACCGCCCTCCGAACCCACCCGTGAGCTGCGCAACCTGACGCTGATCCGACGTTGCCGTTCCGACGCACGCCCCGAAGACGGACACTCCCCCGCTCAACTCAGCGAGCTGATCCGCGCCACCTGTGCTCTCCTGAACCGCATGTGGATTGTTCTGTGGCTCCTGAGCGTCGTCATGCTGTTCGGCGGCGTCACGCTCCTCATCCGGGCCGTGCGTCAGCGCCGCGGGCGCAAACGCACCGGGCTCCTGGCCATCCTGCTCTCCCCAGTCGTGTTCGTCATCGCCATCCTCACCGTCCCCACCGACCAGACCACACCCGCCAGGACACCCCCGCCGCCACCCCCACCGTCACGCCACCCGTCACCGAGACCACCCCGCCCCCCACGACACCCGAACCCACCGTCCCGGACGAGACACCACCCACCACCGAGTCCCCGTTCAGTCAGGCGGCCTTCGAACGCAGCGCCCTGTTCCAGGCGAACACCCTTCAGGAGAAAGACGAGTGGGACTTGAAATCCGGGGGTCGCAACCACAGCTACCGCTTCGACCACCCCACCCTGCCCGGGGAATCGATGGGCGTCGAATTCCGTCCGGCCGCTCAGGCCTTCACGGAAGGAAGCATCCGGTGGCCCGGCGACCTGCCGGAAACAGTGCTGGACGACGGCGAGGCCCGTGCCCTGCGTGCCTTCCTGGCCTTCATCGCCCCCGACGCGGACGCCGACGCCATCGTGCAGTACGTCCGGTCCCAGGCGAACACCTCCTACGACGGCGGCTCAAGCGAGTACCCCAGGAAACGCTTCGGCCCCGTGGACGTCCTCGCCGGACGAACCGTCGAACTGATCGTCCGGGTGGAGCGGCGCCCCTGACGCCACGGGCCCCGCGCGCCCGCGCCTGACTCAACTGACGCCGGACTCACACCAGACCAGGCAGGCGCGGGCGCGACCCGGCACCCCACTCACGGCTTTCCCTTCCCGGCCTTCGGTTCGTACGCGGCTTCCACCCGGCACCCCGCGCGGCCCGCCAGGGGCAGCGCGTACACGCCCACCCCCAGCAGCGAAGCCAGGTCCGCCGCGACCTCCGCATCCAGATCCGACACGTCCAGCACCTCCCCCTGCGCGTCGAGCAGCCCCACGCCGCAGCCGCTACTCACCACCACCGACGCCGCCGCCGGGCAGCACGCCACCACCCGCGCCGCCAGGTGCCGCAGCGCCGCCTGCACCCCCGGCACGTCCGCGCGCGCCACCACCACCCGCCACCGGAACCCCTCCACCCCCCGCGATGTCATGCCCGCACCCTCCCCTGCGTAGGGGTGACCGCGCGCCGCCCCCCACCAGGACCCCAGCGGACCGCCACCCCCACGTACGCCACCCTGAGGGGCATGAGCGACCCCGGCGCGCCCATCCTCGGCACCGTCCTCCGCGCCTGGCGCACCCCCACCAGCGAAGGCTGCCAACTCCGCACCCAGGACGGCTCCCTCACCCTCTACGGCCCCCTCCCCCCCGTCACCCCCGGCTGCACCCTCCGCGCCTGGACCGAAGGCTCCACCCTCACCCGCGCCGAACGCGTCATCACCCCCTACGAACTCGCCCGCGCCTTCTACAGCCGCCTGCGTCCACCCCAGAAAACCACCGCCCTGGACCTCCTGCCCAGGCTCGGCCCAGACCCCCACCACACCGTCACCCAGAACGCCCCCAGCCTCTCTACCCGCGTCCCTGCCAGCATCGCCCAGGCCCTCACCCGCCACGCCCGCCGCGAAAGCCGCCTCTACGGCGCCCTTCAGGCCCTCGCTGATCTCGGTCTCCCCCCAGAACACACCCACGCCCTCCTCAACCAGCACGGCGCCGGCGCACCAGCCGCGTTCCGCGAGCAGCCCTACCTCGCCATCCGCCACGGCATCCCCCTGCGCGTCCTCGACCATGCCGCCCGCCTCCAGGGCCTCAGCACCTTCGACCCCCGCCGCGGCCCCGCCCTCGCGTACGAACTCACCCGCCGCGCCGCCCTCGAGTACGGCCACACCTGCCTCCCCCTGCCCGTCCTCGCCGGGGAACTCCGGGACAGTCATGCGCTCGACGATGACGAAGCCCAGCAGGCCATTGAAGACGCCCTGAACGGTCAGCTCCTCCTGGAAGACGCTCAGGCGGCCTTCCTACCCGAGCAGCACCGCGTGGAAGCCTGGCTCGCCGACGACATCGCCCGACTCATGGCCAGCACGCCCGCACGGGTGTCCGTCCCCGCCACGCCCGGACTGACAACGGAGCAGCGCGCGGCCGTGCTCCTCGCGGCGGGCACGGCCGTCAGCGTCATCACCGGCGGACCCGGCACCGGCAAGACCACCACGCTCCGCGCGCTGCTCGATGCCCTGGACGCCGCCAACCTCCGGAGCGTCCTGTGCGCCCCCACCGGGAAGGCCGCCAGCCGCATGCAACAGAGTACGGGCCGCGACGCCACCACCCTCCACCGTCTGCTCAGCTACGACGGTCACAAGTTCAGCAGCGGCATCCTCCCTGGCGACGTCTTCGTGGTCGACGAGGTCAGCATGGCGAGCAACGCCCTTCTCGGTGCACTCCTGCGCTCCGTCCGCGATGGCGCCCGTGTCATCCTCGTCGGCGACGAGGACCAGTTGCCCCCCATCGACCCCGGGCACCCGCTGGCCGCTCTCACCCGCACCGTTCCCACCGGGCGGCTCACGCAGACGCACCGCCAGGCCGCCGGGAGTCCCATCCTCACCCTCGCCTCCCAGCTCATCAGCGGGGAGAGCCCCGCCCAGACCGGCGTGCCGTTCGTGGGCGCACAATCCGCCGAGGACATCGTCCGACTCGTCCAGGCCCGTCAAGGTCAGGCACGTCCGATGATCCTCACCGCCGGACGCGCCGGCCCCCTGGGCGTGGACGCCCTGAACCTCGCCCTGCAGGCCGCCCTCAACCCCGGCGACACCCGCCTCCGCGCCGGAGATCCCATCCTCGTCACCCGGAACAACCACAACACCGGCCTGATGAACGGCATGACCGGCCTCGTCATCGGTGCGGGGAAGCAAGTCACCTGCATCATCGAGGACACCGAGCACACCTTCAGCCCAGGCGACCCCACCCTCACCCTCGCGTACGCCATGACCATCCACCGCAGCCAGGGCAGCGAGTGGCCGGACATCATCGTCACTCTCGCTCCGGAACACGAGCGCCTCCTCTCCCGGCAACTCGCGTACACGGCCGTCACCCGCGCCAAGGAAGCCCTGACCGCGTCTGGCCTGCGCGCCGCCTGGACGCACGCCGCCCACACGGGCGCCCCCCGCCGGTACAGCCAGCTCGAAACCTTCCTCAAACGCTAAGCGGTCACCCCTACGCACCGCCCCTGGATTTGCAAGAGCAGCACCCCTACCGGGTGCCCCCACACCCCCACCCAGACGGTCACCCCCATGCATGGGACGGTACGCCCCATGACGACCGCACAGACCGTCTCCCCCTCACCCCCCACCTGGTGGGAACTGTGCTGGCTCGACGGCGCCTTCCGCGTCCGCAGCCCAGCCCCCCGCCATGACCTCTTCGATGGTGCTTGGCAGCGTCCCCTCCCCGCTGGCGTCCACCCCCTCGCCCACCACCTCGGTAACGGCGGCACCGTCCTCTGGTCCGACGGCACCCTCCTCCCCGGCGTCGGTGACCTCACCCTTCCCATCCTCTCCCGCCCCTGGCTCAGCGTCCTCAGCGCCCTCCGCAGTCCCACCGATACCGCTGCTGCCCACCGCACGCTCCGCAGCGACCTCCTCCACGTCGCCGCGTGCAGCCCCGACCCCACCTGGAGTGCGCCCCACACCGATCAGGGCCTCCACGTACAGGCGACCACCTGCGGCCCGTGGACGCTCTACCGCGTCCACGCGGGCACCCTCCGCCACCTCATCTTCCCCGAGACCATCCCCACCTGGGCCCTCGACGAACTCGAGACCCGCACCGTGCGCCTCTGGAACGAGCAGCACCCCGAGCAGAGCCCCGTCATCCTCTGGCCGCACGCCCGCCCCCTCGACGACCTCCTCACCGCCCTGCGCACCCCCCCGAACGGTGCACGCGAAGACCCCACCCGCGCCGCCACCCGCGTCACGTGGACGCTCGGTGCCCACCTCGCCTCCTCACCGTCCACCATTGACGCCGACGACGTCATCTGCCTCTGACATGCCGACCAGAACGCCCGGCTTCACCCTCATCGAGATCCTGCTCGTCATGGCCGTCCTGGGCATGCTCGCGGCCGCGCTGTTCCCCAGCGTGACCGGCGCGCGGCAGCGCCCGTACAACACGGCCGCCCTGAAGTGCGGCCGGGCCATCGTCACCTTCGAGACGACCGCGCCCCTCACGCTCGGCCGGTACGTCAGTGACCTGACCGACATGAGTCGCGACGTCAAAGCGGCCTGCCTCACGACCGGCGTGCAGGTCGCCCCAGCGAACGCCCAGGTCAGTACCCCCGACGCCACCACCACGCAGGCCGTCGCCACCACCACGAACACCTATGCCTTCCAGGTGTTCCACCCCCGTGGGAGCGGCTACTACCTCTACACCTCCCCGAGTGGCGCGGCCAGCGGTGACCGGCTCGGCCACCTCCACCGCTGGTCCCCCCAGGAGACCCCATGAACACCCGCACCCAGGGCTTCACCCTGATCGAGCTCCTCGTGGTCATCGCCATCATTGGTGTCCTCGCCGCCATCCTCCTGCCCACCTTCAGTGACGCGCAGAAGCGACCCAACGACACCGCCGCCCTGCAGTGCGGGCGGGCCATCGTCGCGTTCCAGGCCACCGCCAACCTCACCCGCGGTTCGTACGCCTCAGCGCTCACGGACATGGGCCCAGACGTGCAGGAGTCCTGCACCACGGCAGGTGTCAGCGTCGCGCTGAATAACGTCCGCGCCGACAACCCGGGCGCCGGCGTGAGTCAGGCGGTTTCTACAAGCGCCACGAATTACGCCTTCCAGGTCTTCCACCCGCGCGGCACCGGCTACTACCTCTTCAACCAGGAGAGCGCCCCCAGCACCGGTGAACGCCTCAATCGCCTCTACCGCTGGTAACCCCAGGAGACTCAACATGAACACACCCGCATCCCACCGCACGCAGGGCTTCACCCTCATAGAACTCCTTGTGGTCATCGCCATCATCGGCGTCCTCGCCGCCATCCTGCTCCCCACCTTCAGTGACGCGCAGAAAAAACCCAACGACACTGCCGCCCTCCAGTGCGGCCGGGCCATCATCACGGGCGCCGTGGCGTACCGCGCCGGGAACGGCGGCACACTCCCCGCCGCGCCCTTCTCCCCAGACGTCCTCGGCGCGGATGTCCGCGAGGCCTGCGCGGGGCAGCGCGTCATGCCGTACGCCGTGCCCACCTCCACCGCCGGGGCCGAGTACGCCATCACGAGCCTCGACAGCAAAGGCCTCCCGTCATTCTTCGTGGCGAACAGCCGGGGCAGCGGCGCGTTCGCCTCCAACAGTGACGATGCGTTCTGTGGTCCGAAGGGCTGCAAACTCTACTTCCTCCGCTGGTCCGCCTGGGGGCTCTGATGACCAATCGCACACAGGGCTTCACCCTCATCGAACTCCTCGTCGTCATCGCCATCATCGGCGTCCTCGCCGCCATCCTGCTCCCCACCTTCTCGAATGCGCAGAAGAGACCGCATGACACCGCCGCCGTCCAGTGCGGGCGGGCGATCATCACCGCGCAGACCACCCACAAGATCAGCACGGGCACCTACGCGACCTCCCCGGCCGCGCTGGGCGCTGACGTCACCGAGGCGTGCGCGGGCGTGGAAGTCCAGAGTTACGCCGCAGGATTCGTGCCCGGTACCGGCCAGGCCGGGAACGGCGCGATCGGCGCGGACACCCTCAACTACAACTTCTGGGTGTACAGCCGCCGGGGCAGCGCGTCGTACTACACCAGCACTGGCGACGGCTGGAAACTCCGCCAGTACAGCACCTACTGATGCGCCCCGACCCCCGGGTCCTGCATGACCGCCATGCGCAGCTCACCCAGGACCTCACCCGCGTCGCCCTGGAACTCGACCACCTCGCCCGCATCGCCCTCACCCACCCCACCCCCGACGTGCACGTCAACCTCCAACGCCGCCACGCGGACCTGCACACCCAGTTGCAGGACATCACCCGCGAAACGCAGCGCGTGACGCACCTCCAGTCCCAGACTCAGGAGCCCCCCATGAACCAGCACACCCAAGGTTTCACCCTGATCGAACTCCTCGTGGTGATCGCCATCATTGGCGTCCTCGCCGCCATCCTGCTCCCCACCTTTAGTGACGCGCAGAAGCGACCGTACAACGTGGCTGCCCAGCAGTGCGGCCGGGCCATCGTCGCCGCGCAGATCCCGTACCGCGCGGGCACCGGGTCTTACACCAGCGATCCAGCGCAACTGGGACCGGACGTCAAGGAAGCGTGCCAGGACGCGGGCGTGCAGGTCGGCGTGCACGCCACGTCCCCCACCGCCGCCACCTCGGCGTACCTCATGAGTGGCGCGAACGACGTCAGTTTCGCGTTCACAGCCTTCCACCCCAGAGGCACCGGCTTCTACCGGTACTGGCTGACTTCTCCCAACCCCGTGGCGAACGGCGACCGACTGAACACCCTCTTCCCGTACTGACCCATGCCCCGTCCCACGCTCTGCGTGCGGAGTCGCGCGCCTCCCGCGCTGCCCGCCGTGTCCGCCCGCACCCGTCGCGTCTCATCCCCTCGAGGTGATCCATGAAGAAGTTCCGTACTGTTCTGCTGACCCTGATTCCCACTCTCGCCTGCGTGGCCGGCGCGTACCCCGTGTACCCGCCCGCGGACGGCCTGGAGTACTCGACCGAGAGCGTCACGTTCATCACGCCGTCGGTCAGTCCGTCGTCCTACTGCCCGATCTGCCAGCCCTGATCGGTCCATGAGTTGCACGGGCACGCGCAGTGGCGCGTGCCCGTGTCGTTGGTGGGGTGCTCGGGGGCGTGTCAGGGGCCAAACAAGGAGGGCTGCGCGGTCACAGGCAGGGCACTGGCCGCCTGCTCGGGGAGCGCGGAGATCTCGCGGAATTCCAGCCCACGGTTCTCCAGTTCCAGGCGCGCGGGCGCCGTGATGGACGGCGCAGCCAGGATGCCCCGCACGGTCGCCCGATTGCCGACGGTCTGCTGCACGGACCGAACGTACCGGGCCAGTTGGGACACGGCGTGCTGGGTCGCGCGGCCGCGTTTGAGTTCGACGACCACATAGCGGCCCTGCGCGTCTTGCGCGTACAGGTCGATACCGCCGGACTCCACCATCAACTCCCGGTTCAGCACGCGCAGACCGGGCTCGATCAACTCCGGGTGATCCGCCAACGCCTGCTGCATCTGCGCTTCAGACCCCTTCAGCACGAACCCCCCAGCCTGCGCGAGTTCCAACGCGAGAGCCACCTGCGGTTCCAGGAACACCACCTGCACCAGCTCCTCCGGACTCCGCCGGGAAGCCAGCAACATACACACGTCCTCCGCGACTTCCGCTGTGATGCGGTCTGTTTTCGGTTGCCAGTTCATCGGCTTGATGCCAGTCGGGTGATGGATCTGCAGACTGCCATCCTGCTTGATCAGCACCAAGTATGTCCCCAGATCGGCCGTACTGGCTGCGCGACCCAGGTAGGTGACCTCGGCCAGCCCCGCCACCTGGATCAGACAGTCGCGGGTGCGCGTATGGCGGTTGAGGAACGCCGCGAGGTCCTGCGGGGACGGCGCTGTGAGTTGCTCGCGGATCATGGAGCCAGTTTGACGGGGACACAAGCGGCCTGCCGTGGTCCGAGGCGCATTCGACTGAAACGAAGACGCGGCCCGCACCCGACTATGGGTACTGGCCGCGTGCGGTCACGATTGAGGGTGTTCAGATGCACTCGGGGCAGATCATGCGGCCTCCTTTGGGTCGGGCAGCGCCCTGGCCGTGGGTCTGAGGGTACTGCCCGACCGAAGTCACTGCTGCCGCACATGCCTCAGACCTCTGACGGCTCACCCTCGGGGCGTGCGGCCTGCTGCCGCCGCGCTCTCTTGTGCAGCACCACCAGCGTGCCCAGCAAACCCCGCGCGTCATCCAGCGGCTCCAGCACGCTTCTCGCCTGCTCCGGATCAAGACCGCCCACCATCTCAGGCAGAGCAGCAAGTTCTTCCAGCACGGCCAGAAGGCCACCGTCCCCTTCAATCGCGACCCGCACCTGTTCCAGCAGTTCAGCGGCCGTCCGAGGGCGCAGCTCGGCCACCGGAGGCAGCACGGGCCCCGCAGGATGCTCAATGGCGAGCTCGGGCACCTGAGCGAGTGGCGGAATCGAGATCAGGTCGGCGGCAAGAGGGGGAGGTGCGCTGTTCTGCACGTCCACATCCGGTAACGCCGTTGGTTGGATAGGGTTCCCCGACGAGCGCACGGCGTTCTCAATGGTCGCCAGGATGCGTTCCCCGTACGCTTCAATCCGCTTCGGTCCCAATCCAGCGATGCCGCCAAAGTCCGCCATAGTTCGCGGGCGACGTTCAGCGAGTGCGGCCAGCGTCGCGTTCGGGAAGATGAGGTACGCCGCGTATCCCGTCTCACGGGCCAGATCCCGGCGCAGTGAACTCAGCGCCGTCGTGATCCCCTCGTCGGCGAGTGACGCCCCGAGTGCGTCGGGCTGAACTTCAGCAGGACGCGGCGTTACCTCGTCGACGTGGAGGATGTCCACGACTTCTGGCCTCCGGACCACTGGCGCCGTTGCCATCGCCACATCATCACCAGTAGGCGGCACGACGTCGAGCGGGCGCTCCATAGATCGGACGGAGTCACTGGGCCGTGCGGGCAGACCTGGGCCTGGCCGCACGCTCCGAATGGGCGTCAGACCGAACTCATGGGCCTGCACGGTACCTAGCGGGCGCGGCGCCGCCTCATGCACGCCATCCCGGATCACCTGCAAGACTTCCAGCCCGTACTGCGCCAGACGCCGCTCCCCAATGCCACGAACGGTGCCAAGGGTGTGCAGACTGCCGGGCCGCAGTTCCGCAATGGCCTTCAGGGCCGTGTCACTGAACACCACGTACGGCGGGACGCCCAGCTGCGCGGCGCGCTCAGCCCGCCACGCGCGTAACGCCAGGAATAGCGGCCGGTCCTCATCTCCGATGACGGCCTGCGCCACCCGTGCCGCGTCCCTCACCCGTTTGGGCGTCCGCACCACGAGTGTGTCCTCGCGCAGCAGCAGCGGCGCCGTGCCCGCCAGGATTGACCGGGCTTTGGCCGTGGTCGTCAGCCCGTTGTGCGGGCCCGCCGTGAGGTACCCCAGGCTGACGAGCTGGCGCAGCACGCTCCGCCACACCCGTAACCCGTGGTCCTTCCCGATACCGTACGTGGGCAGGGACCGATGCCGCCGGTTCTTGTCGTTGTCCTTGCCCATCAGGATGTCCGTGAGGTACGCCGCCCCGTACCTATTCCCGGTGCGCACGGCCGCAGACAGGGCCATCTGCGCCTCCCGGGTCATGTCCCGCACGATGGGCGGGTTCAGGCAGGTGTCGCAGTTCCCGCACGGGCCAGGGTGATCCTCCCCGAAGTACGCCAGGAGGACTTCCCGGCGGCACGCGGCCGTCTCGCAGTACGTCAGGAGCGCGTCGAGTTTTCCCGCCTCCACTCGCTTGATGTCCGGCGGGGCGTCGCTGTCGGTGAGCATCCGGCGGACGTTCACGACGTCCGCGAGGCCGTACACCATCCAGGCGGTGCTGGGCAGCCCGTCGCGTCCGGCGCGGCCGGTCTCCTGGTAGTACCCTTCCATGCTCTTGGGCAGATCAAGGTGCGCGACGAAGCGCACGTTGGGTTTGTCGATGCCCATGCCGAACGCGACGGTTGCCACCACAATCACGCCCTCGTCATTCAGGAAGCGCTCCTGCGCGCGGCTCCGCTCCTCCTGGGACAGTCCCGCATGGTAGGCCACCACCGGCAGGCCCTGCTCTTGCAGCCACTTTGCAGTGTCCTCGACGGACTTCCGGGACAAGCAGTACACGACGCCCGCATCCCCCTGGTGTTCAGCCTGAATAAAGTCCAGCAGCTGCTCTTTGGGCTGCTCCTTGGGGGCCACCCGGTACTGGATGTTCGGGCGGTCGAAACTGGAGAGGAATTCAGAGGCGTCCTCCAGGCCCAGCACGCGGCGAATATCTGCGCGGGTGCGGTCATCGGCAGTGGCCGTCAGGGCAAGGCGGGGGATGTCAGGGAACTCGCGGACCAGGACGCTGAGTTGCTGGTACTCCGGGCGGAAATCGTGACCCCACTGGGACACGCAGTGCGCCTCGTCCACGGCGAACAACGCGATCGGCGCCTGGTGGAGCAGTTCCAGGGTGCGTGGCAGCAAGAGGCGTTCCGGCGCGATGTACAGGAGGTCGAGTTGCCCATGTTGCACCGCGTGTTCTACGGCACGGGCAGCAGATGGGGCCAGGGTGGAATTCAGGTATGCCGCTCGCACGCCGAGCTGCCGCAGGGTATCCACCTGATCCTTCATGAGGGCGATCAGCGGCGAGACCACGATGCCCACGCCAGGGCGCACCAGACTGGGCACCTGATAGCACAGGCTCTTCCCGCCACCCGTGGGCATGAGGACCATGGCGTGCTGACCGCTCGCGACCGTGCGGACGATATCGCCCTGCGTCCCGCGAAAGTCGTCATATCCCCAGATCCGCTGCAGGATATCCCGCGCCTGGGTGAGCACATCCCCCGTCATCACCGCCAGTTTAGCCGATTCTGCTCAAGGCAGAATCCAACGCGGTCAGGATTCAGCGTGCCAATCAGTTTGCTCCCTTCCTCCGCCCGCGGCACTGTCTGGCAGATGCACGTGCGGGCGTGAGGAGGTGCCAGTACACTCATCAGGTGCCCCCACAACTCCTGGACTCGTCACCCATTCCCACGCCGGCTGTGCTCACCGGTCAAGTAGCCAGTCCTGCACGTCGCGAGCAATCCATCTGCCCGGAGTGCCTAGATGTTGAGCAGGCTGATCCGTGTGCGGAGTGCTGAGTCCAAAGACCGCCGTTCGTGACCGTGAAGCCACTCGTCTGATCCAGGTGGTGTTCCTCCTGGGGACTGGACAACGCGTCACCCTGAATGTTGAAGACGGCACGTGGCAGCAGCGACAGCCCGCACCGGTCCTCGCCGCCCTCTCCGAACGCTTGGCATGGAACACAGATCTCCCTTTTGAGCAGGGGCTCCACCTCTCGGCTCAGCAGGTTGGAGCAACAATCATCCACCTGGAATGGGTTGACCCTATGGAACTCCCGGCACAGCCCATGGTGGGTGTCAGCTGAGCCCTTCGGGTCCTTGCTGCTAGGCTGAACAGGGGATGGGACCTGCGCGCTCCTGTCTCTTTTTCGCTCTGAAATGCAGGCCACTATCCGGTGACGTACGTCATCCAACGGGGCTGGAACGCCGTCATCATGACCCCGTCGCTGTGCCACGAAAACCCGGTTGCTCATGTGGGCATATCGCCGGCAATCTGGCGTGGCAAACTGAGGCATGACAGTACCAATTCGTAATCGCCTGAGCCCCTACGTGGTGATTTTTGCCGTCCTGGCATGCGCAGAGGCCATCATGGCGATCCTGTGGATCGCCACGTTGGGGCTGAGCAGCGACGTATACCCCACAGTGGGATACAGCGCGATTTTCGCTGCGCTTACCGCTGTCGCGTACGTTCGAGGCGTTCCGTTTGGAGGTACCTCACTCAATGGCTGGCTCCGCGCGCGCGCGCACTACATGAGCCTGCTCGCCGCCGTCATCATCCCCGTCGCTGCTGCGATCGGCATCGCGGCAATCGGGGTGTACGGCACACTCTTGGCCATCGTGGCCGCCGGCCTGAGCATCCGCCACGGCGCTCAATAGCGCACCGTTTGCATCCAGCACCCCGTTCGCGTCTGTCACGCGAATGGGGTGTTCGTCTAGAAACCCACTGTGGGTTCATCCCGACACACCTGTGGCATTCGCGGGTGCCTCCGTATGACATGCTGCGCGGCATGTCCCCGCACGACCAGGCGAATCTGGAGCAAGTCGCCCTGCTGACCGACCACCTCATCACAACAGCAGATACCGACACCCCCGAGGACTCCGCCCCTCACCCAGCCACCGACCTCCTGGACGTCCTGATCGTAGGTGGCGGCTTCGCAGGCTTGAGTGCCGCGCTCTACACGGCGCGCGGTCTGAAGCGTGGCCTCCTGATTACGAGGGGGCCGAGCCGGAGCGCGCCCAGCCCACATGCAGGTGGAGTGTTCGCCCACGACCGGCAGAGCCCAGCGGCAATCCTGGCCGCTGCTCGGGATGACCTGCGTCCATATGACTTCCCAGTGCTCGAGGCGGAAGTCACTGCACTGACTGGACAGAACGGAAACTTCACCGCGACACTCTCGACGGGTGAGACCATGCGGGCCCGGAAGGTCATCCTGGCGACCGGGGTGAGGGATGTGCTGCCCGAGACACCTGCCGGGCTGCGGGAGCAGTGGGGGAGAGGCGTGCACCATTGCCCTTACTGCTACGGATGGGAGCTCAGGGGCGGGCAGATCGCGCTGTACATGCCAGGCTTAAGCGGCCTGGGCGGCGTCCAAACGGTGCTGTATCACCAGAAGATCACGTGGGACGTCCTGGTCTGCACTGACCGCCCGGCGGACCTCTCCGAGGAACACCGCGCGCTGCTGCACGAGCGGGGCGTGACACTCATTGAAGAACCCCTGATCCGCGTGGATGGCCGGGATGGGGGTGGGGTGATACTCACATTCGAGAGCGGCCTGACGCTGAATCGGGACGTGCTCTACGCGCACGGGCAGAGAGAGCTGCGCGCGACCCTGGCGGAGCAGATCGGCTGCGAGATCGCCCAACATGGGATCACGGTCGACGCACAGCAGATGACGACCGTACCTGGCGTCTACGCCTGCGGCGACATCACAAAGGGCAACCAGATCGCGTTTGCGGTAGCAGGCGGCGCCATGGCAGCGATGCAAGCCGCGCACGCCATCTTCTATGACACTCTGCCCGATGGGGCACGTATGGGAGTGACGGTATGAATGCCCTGCTCGCCCATGTGCCCGCCCAGCTTGTGCCTGCGGTGTGCTGGCAACTCGCCCAGCAGGGCAGGGAGGAACTGACCGTGCCGGAAGTGGCGCACTTGCTCAGCCTGACATCAGAAGTTATGCAACCCTATGCAGTGGCCGACCGGATCAGGTGTGCGGACCTCCTGGCTACCCTTCACAGCCAGCACGTTGACGAAGGGAGCGGAAGTGACGGGCTTGGGCCCTGCAGCGGATGCTGACGCCACGCAAGTGAACACACACAGGAGTGACCATGACTGACAACAGACGATATGCCAATCCAAACGGCGCACCACCCGCAACCCCACAGGAGTTGGAGCTGTACCGTGACCTTTTACAGGAGGCGCTCCGGATGTTCTACGACTGTGACCGTGACCGCGAATTGGTCCGGCGTAGGCTAGGTGAACGAATGTTGGTAGGACAAGTGCGTCAGTACCTCACGGAATGCTTTGGTCACCTCGTCCCTCGCCCGGACGTGGATGGCGAGTACAACGCGAATGGGGCAGAAGACAAGCACCTGCGTGGAGTGACGGATACACACATTAGTGATGAGATTCGAAACGAACTCTCTCGCTTTCCAGGGAACTTCAACTTTGGTGGCCCTACGGCTCAACGCGCTGCTCTCTCGGGCGTGTCACCGGATCTCATCGTGCACCGACGTAACGAGAACGATCATAATCTCTTGATCGTCGAGGCCAAGCGCGCCAGTCAGATGAGAGCGCCCGACGTCTTGTTGGATATCGCCAAGCTGATTCAGTTCACCACGAGGAATCCGGCGGATCCCGCCCTCAGGTATGCATACCAGTTGGGCGTGTTCGTTGTGTTTGACCTCGATCGTGCCTACACGTTGGCCTTCCACGATGGCGCTCTGCGGCTAGACCTTTCCAATTGGGTGCCATAGGCTCTGACGCTGCACGTTGCATCTTGTGGGGACGCGTAGATCTCCCAGAGTGTGTCGGGTGTGCCCCACCGAAGCCTGTTCGTGGAACGAGGGATGACGGACCTCGAATCACGGTGGTTGAAAAGGTACGTCCTGCACGCTATAGAAATTGGCAAGCCCACAGGAAGGTCAGGAAGGCCCCTGCAAGTCTGATTGAGGGGTGTAGCAGGGGGATAACTCACATCGGCCGATGCGGAGTTGAACTGCTGTGGGTTCTGCACATCGATTGCCAGGTGTTGGGGGCAGTGCAGCCTTGCGATTCTGTAGAAGCTCCGGGTCTCTTTTATCTGCTCTAAACGTTTTTAGGTAAGATAAGACATGCCCGCTCTTCGGACAGCCCAATGACACTTGACCACTACCGCAACGGTAGACTGGCCCAGGCCCAAACGTGGGCTAGCCTGCCCGACGACGAACTTCGCCGCCGCGCCGTTCAGGCCGCCGGCGAAAAAGACATTGGTGGCTTGATCTCCCTCACCCAGGCGTATCTCACCCACGAGGGGGCCAGCGGCCTGCTCACCAGTCCCCGCACCATCGAGGCCTACACCCTGGGCGTCCGGCAGTTCCTCGATCACGCCACTTCGAATGCCGTGAACCTCCTGCGGCCTGGTCGCCGCGACGCTTCGAGTTACGTGGCCGCGATGCTGAGCGCGGGCCGCAAGCCTGCAGGCGTACAGCTCAAAGTGGCCGCCGCGAACTGCCTGTATCGGGCGCTGCGCTGGGCGGGCGCCACCGAGGCCGATCCCTTCATGGACGTGAAGATCCCCAAGGACCGCACGCCGGGCATCGTCAAACGCCCGCCGTACCAGGAAGACGAGCTCGCGGACGTTCTCGATCACGCGGACGTGCACGTGAAGTTCCTGCTGTTCCTCACTGCACACGCGGGTCTGCGGATCAGTGAAGCGCTCGCCCTGACCTGGGAGGATCTCGACGAGGCGAACCGGCGCGTCCATGTCCGCAGCGGCAAGGGCCGCAAGGAGCGCCTGGTCGCCATGAGCACCAGTCTCGCCCGCGCCACCCGCCACTACCGCGGCCTCTACGCCCCGGGCGGCCCCGAACACACGGACGGCAAGCGCACCACGCCCCGGGACCGCGTGTTCCGGTACGCCTCACCGATGACCGCCCGGTACCACCTGGACAAGGCCTTCCAGGCCGCTGGCGTGAAGTTCCGGGGCTTCCACCCGGGCCGGAAGTACGCCGGGACGCGGCTGCTGCAACAGGTCAAGGACTTCGGGCGGGTCGCGGCGCACCTCGGACACGAGAGTATCGACACGACAAGGAAGGGCTACGCGAAACTCGCCACCGATGACCTCAAGGATGATCTGGTGGGCTGGTGACCACATCCGACACAGCCAGATCCGAGATCTCCCCAATCTCGGCACTCGACTGATTCTCACACCGACGAACCGGCTGAGGCCGCCCCGCACCAACCGCGGCCGCAACCCATTCCTGCAGTTCAGCCAGCTGCGCGGCATTGGCCAGATCGTGATGATTCACCCCACCACCTTGACACGTCACCCCTCCGCACGCTGCCACACCTGACGCACCTCACCCGGCCCGCCACCGCCACGCGGACAGGTCTACCCAAGTCGCCGTCCCTCCCACCCCGCACGCCGCACTTCCGCCCGCGTCAACGACAACCACAGCTGCTGATATGCAGTCTCCTGCCACTCGAAATCACCCGGAACCATCAAATCACCGTCCAGCGCAGTGCCCTCTAGCAGGGAAGCGACCACTCCGGATCGCACCAGCCACGCGCTCGTCACGAGCAGCGCGGGCAGCCTCTCCGGCACGATCCCCTGCGCCCGTAACGCCTCATCCGTCTGGGCCATCAACCGCACAATGCCCAGAGGCTCGTGATGCCGGTACGCCCCCACCCGGTACCCACCCGCCCACACGTACTGCTCCAACGGCATCCCAGACAAGGCCCGCGTCACCTCCGCCGCCCAGACCACCCGCCCATCCGCATGCACCGCCCGAAGGGGCGTCCAGCGCTCCGCACCGTCCAGCAGATCAACCCCTCGCACCAGACTGCACCCAGCCGCGGCCGCCGTACTCTGCAACTCCAGGTGATCATCCGCTGTCAGGACCGCTGCCTGGACCGTGCTCCGCAGCATGCCCCGTTCCGCCGGGCTGCTCAGATCGAAGCTCCCACCACGTCCGACCGCGCGAGTGCCCTGCACGATGAACGCCTCGTGTCCCGCAGGCCCACGTAGCGTGAAGGCTGTGACCCGTCCCTCCCGCATCGAGACCTCCACTTGCTCCGTAGGTCCAGCCTCCATCACCTCCCGCATGAGGTGCCGCGCCGGATCCAGCGCGCAGGTCACCGGGGGCACGCGCCGGCGACGGAAGAAGGACGGCAAGAAGGTCATGCGCTCACCGTAGTTGCGCTCGGGGTGACGGACCGTCACCCCCACGACCCGCACACTGCCGGACATGATTCCTGCACTCCAGCAACTTCTGGTCACGCCAGACGGCGCGCTCCCCACCGCCCACGCGGTCACCCTGGCCCACACCTCCTCCACAGGGGACACCACCCGGTTCGCCGTTCTAGCCACGACGCCCGCCGCCGCGCGCCGCCTCCGGGCTCTGCTCCCCCTCATCGACGGCCTGGCGTCAACCGAACATCACCTTGTGACGCAGGGCGATGAGCACTGGCTCATCACGACCACCGGGCATGCGGGTCGCTTGCGCCCGGCCCCTCAGGGCGGTTTCGACCTCGACGACGGCTTCGGGCAGCACCTCGGGTACCTCCCCACGGCGCACTTGGACCGCGCCGTACAGCTCGCGACAGACCATCTCAACGCGGCACAGCAGGAGGCCAAATGAACCCCACGGATACGATCGTGCTCATCACACTCGTCCTGCTGGGGGCCGTCAGTGCCGCCAGCGCCTCGCGGATCGGGGGCACCCTCCCTTCACGCTGCTCCTCCCACCCGCTGCTGTCCTCAGCGTGACCCTCCTCAGCCACCCCGCCGGGCTGCTCGTGGCAGCGGCCCTGACCGTCCTGGCCTTCACCCTCGCGTTCGCACCCCGAGCGACCGCCGTCCCCATTACTTCCCGGGATGCACTCCTGATCACCTTGACCCTTTTCATTGGCCTGGTGGGCTACGCCACGCTGCAAGGCGGCGTGCCCGCCCCCGCCTACGCCATGATCATCGGGCTCACTGCCGGGTGCCTCGGCGCCGTCCACGCCCTCAACCCCGCCCCGGAACTCGCCCTCTTCGGACGGAACAGCTGGCACACCGCACTCGCCCTGTTCACCCTGCTCACCTTCGCCATCGGCGCGACCTTCACGGAGTGGTTGGGCCTGCTCAGCGCGGCCACCCTACTCCTGATCACGTTCGGCCTACGCGCCCTCCAGGCCCGCCGGTCACCCCCAGGCGACTCACGCTGAGACCATGCACGGCTACCAGCACACCACCGTTAACCTGACCGCCACGTCCATCACGTGCGGCGCCCTGATCCTCGCGGGATACGCAGAAACTGCCCTGGCCCTCGGAGCGGGTCTCGCCTTCGGCACGCTTCTCGTTACGCCGGACCTGGACCTCCACCGCAACGACGCCAGGCGCCGCTGGGGCAAGATGCGCTTCATCTGGGCACCCTACGCCGCCCTCAGTCGCCACCGCGGCATGAGCCACACCTACCTGGCTGGGCCCACGATCCGCCTCGCGTACCTCGCCCTCTGGGCGGCCCCGCTGGTGTGGGGCGCGCAGCACTTGCAAATCACCCCTACGCTCCCCAGCTGGAATCACATGACCATCGCCGTCATCGGGTACTTCCTCGCACAGTGGCTGCACCTCCTGTGTGACGGCATCATGCCCCTGGATCGATCACACCACACGCGACGCTGAGCACGGCACAACTGCATCCAACACCGCCGAAATCACGTGCGCGGGCAGAGGCTCGCCCCGCAGGATTTCAGCGCTCTCCTGCACACTCCTCGACACCCGGTACGGCCGCGCCTCGCGCAGCGCCACATACACGTCTGCCGCTGCAATGAGCGCTGTCAAGTCCGGCAGCGAACGCAGCTGGTCCGGGTACCCCTGGCCATCCAGGCGCTCATGGTGATGCCGCACCGCATGCAGGACTGCCAGCGGCGCGTCCGGCCACCACTTCCGGATCAGACCCTCCCCCTCCACCGGATGCGCCCGCACCAGCGTCCACTCCGACGCCGACAGGGCCCGCTCCGCCCCCAGGATGTCCACCGGCACACTGATCTTCCCCACGTCGTGCAGCAGCCCAGCCACGTACGCCACTTCAGGATCAATCCCCAATGCAGGCGCCGCCCACCGCGCCAGGTGCGCCACGTCCAGGGCGTGCTCGCGCCCACAGGCCTCAAGAACGCCGCCAACGGACGGCCACAGGGTGATGTCGTGCATACCGGCAGCCTCCCCGCCGTGGGGGTGGCGCCCCACCTACCACCCACATCCCCCAGCGGGGGGGGGTGACCCCGCATTCGTCACCCCCAGGACAGGCACCGTACAGCCATGCCAATCGACCAGATCACAGAGGCATCATGAGCAGCCACACGCCACCCCCAGTGGAACGCCACGCCGCCCCGTACACGGCCAGCTTCCTGCAGGCCCTCGCCCGGTACGGCCATGACACCACCGACCTCGACCACCCCCACCACTCCCCCCTCGCCCTCGCAAGGCGTGCTGGCATCCCCGAAGGCCACCTGACCGGTGCCCTGAACCTCATCCAGTTCCCCGTGGTCGAACAAGCCGCACCCGCAGAGGACGCCCCGCACGGCATGTACATCGGGACCCACCGCGGACAGGACGTCTGGGCCGCCGACGACCCCTGGGACCTCACGGCTGAGGAGTACGCGCAGGGTCTCGTCGCCTTCCGACCGCAGGCCCCCGCCACGCCACCCCCGCCCACCGCCCGCACCACTGAAGCGCCCGCGCCCGAACGGGAGCGCCCCATGCGGACCGTCATGGACGCCCTGTACCTCCTGGGCTACGGCGAGATCCGCCCTGACGAACTCACGCAGTCCAACTACCAGGAACGCCTCCTGCAGGATGGGCGCATCACCCCAGAAGAACTTGCGCAGGCCTACGCCAAGTTCACCGGGACGCCGTACATCAGTGCCCGCCGCGATCCGCCCCACCCGGACGTCCGGAACATGCTCAGCGACGCCACCATCAACCAGTACCGCATCGTGCCCCACTCCAAACGCGGCAACGTCCTCACCATCCTCGTGCAGGACCCCACCGACACGTTCTCCCTGACCGCCGTCGAGGACGAACTCCAGCACATGGAGATCGAGGTCGCCGTCGCCTCCGAACCCGACCTCGACCACCTCATCCTCACCCTGTACACCCGCGCCGCACAGGATGCCGAGCTCGAACGTGAAGCCGCCGGACGCCAACGCGACCAGGACATCGTCGACCTGGACTCCGCCGACCCGAACAGCCCCGTTGCCAAACGGATCAGCAGCGCGATCATCGAGGCGGCCAGCAACGACGCCAGCGACATCCACTTCCAGCCGGAACGCACGGGCCTGATGATCCGCGAGCGCCTCCACGGCAACCTCATCGAACGCAGCCTGGTGCCCACAAGCCTCGCCACGCAGATGATCAACCGCCTGAAGATGCTCAGCGGCATGAGTCTGGAAAGCCAGCTCCCGCAGGACAACCGCATCGCGATCCCCCTGGTCGTCAACGGCAAGGAGCAGCTGCTGCGCATGCGCGTCTCCAGCCTCCCCAGCAATCACGGTGACAGCATCGTCCTGCGCCTCCTCAAGGACAGCGGCACCCTCCCCACCCTCGACGACACCGGGTTCAGCGAGCACAACCTCGCCCTGATGCGCGAAGCGACGACCGGCTCCAATGGCCTCCTGCTCGTCACCGGTCCCACCGGCAGCGGCAAGACCACCCTCATGCACACCGTCCTCAAGGGCCTCAACACGCCCGGCCGGAAGATCAGCACCATCGAAGACCCTATCGAGTACGAGCAGCCCCGCATCGTACAGACCGAGATCCGCCGCACCGATGACCCCAGCACCTCGCTGAACTTCGCGCGAGTCCTGCGCGCCATCCTCCGCCAGGACCCGGACATCGTGTTCGTCGGCGAGATCCGCGACGAGGAAACCGCTGAAACGTCCGTGCACGCCGCCCAGACCGGTCACCTGGTCCTCTCCACCCTGCACACCAACAGCGCCCTGGCCACCATCTCCCGCCTGATCGACCTCGGCGTGCCCGCGTACGCCGTCGCCGAGACCCTGCGCGTGGTCGTCTCACAGCGCCTCGTGGGCCGCCCCTGCCCCGAATGCAGCGTGGAAGAACTCATGCCCGAGCAGTACGCCCCCACACCCGGCGCCACCATGCTGCGCGGCACGGGCCAGCAGGGCGGCCGGACCTGCCCCCTGTGCCACGGCCAGGGTGATTACAAGCTCATCCCCGTACACGAAGTCCTTCCCGTCACCCCCGACGTCCGCGCGGCCATCGCATCCCGCGATCAGGGTGCCCTCGAACTCGCCGCCACCATGGCCGGCCTGAAAACCCTTCACCAGGACGGCATGGAGAAAGTCGCGGCCCATCAGGCCAACCTCCACAGCGTCCTGACCCGCGTCAAGTGATCCCCGAGGCCACCATGATCCCAGTCACCCCCGAAAACATCAGCACCGTCCTCGACGACCTCACCCGCGCGGGCGCCTCTGACATCCAGCTCAAAACCGGCCAGCCCCCCCTGATCGCCCTGCACGGCGTCTGGACCCCGCAGACGCAGTACGCCCTCTTGACCGGCAACGATGTCACGAACCTTCACCAGAAACTCTGCCGGGACACCCGCTACCGGGACATCCCGGACAGTCAACCCTGGGACGCCGACTACCGCACGTCCACCAGCCTCAGTAACTTCCGCGTGAGTGGTGGCAAGGAGCACGGGCGGCCCTACCTCGTCCTGCGGCCCCTCCCCCGCGAGATTCCCAGCTTCAACGAACTGCGCCTCCTGGACGACGAGATGGGCGAAACGCCGCACGGCGTCGGTCACCTCACTGAAGGCTTCAAGTGGGTGATGCGCCAGAAGCGCGGCCTCATCCTTGTGACCGGGCCGACCGGGAGCGGGAAGAGCACCACGCTCGCCAGCTTCGTCGATCACGTGAACCGCACCCAGTGCCACAACATCATCACGATCGAGGACCCCATCGAGTTCGTGTTCCGCAGCAAACGCAGCCAGATCCTCCAGCGGGAAGTCGGCGTGGACACCAGCTCCTTCAGTGGCGCCCTGCGCGCCGCGCTCCGGCAGAAACCCGACATCATCCTCGTCGGCGAGATGCGGGATGCGGAAACCATCAACGCCGCCTTCCGCGCCGCGGCCACCGGGCACCTCGTACTCTCCACCCTGCACAACAACGAGAGCGCCGCCACCGTCGAACGCATCATCAACGAGTTCCCGGCCGAGGAGCAGAACCGCGCCCGGCACGCCCTCTCCGAAATTCTCGTCGGCATCTTCGCGCAGCAGCTCGTCCCCACCATCGCCGGGAAGCGGCAGGTCATCCACGAGGCCATGGTGCTGACCAGCAACCAGCGCAGCATCATCCGCCCCAACGGCGAAACGGACAACGGATACCTGCAGTCCCTCCGAGACACCCTCAAAGCCCGCAACCCGTACGGGAACCGCAGCATGGATAACGAACTCAAGCGGGCCGTGGCAGCCGGGATCATCAGCGAAGAGGTCGCCCAGGAGTACGCCATCCAGCCCGAGAAATGGAGTGCCGAATGAACGTCCTCTACTTCGACGGCACCCAGGCCCTCCTCCTGAGCCCTACGAAAACCGCCGAGCCAGGATCGATCAAGAACCTGCGCGCCATGGCCAGCAGCATCAAAGCGAAGGGCCCTACCCTCCTGGTCCTGCACGGGCAGCTCCAGCAGGAGAAGGCTCCGCCTGCCGTTCCGAAGGACAACCTCCTGCCGTTTCTGGACACGAAATTCCAGAGTTTCGTCTCCACCACTCCGGGTTCAGACACGTTATTTACCCTGCACGACCGAGCCCTGGTCGCCCAGGTCAACGCGGCCGCCCGCGGCACCGGCCTCCGCATCACCGAGGTCATCCCCTTCGCCAGCGCCGCCCTGCGAGCCGCGGGCCTCCCCGACAGCGCCGTGATCATCCACCCCCTCGACGACACGTTCGAGGTCACCGTCGCGTCCCCTGCACACCTCGTCACCCGCTCCCAGGCCCGCAACGACCGCCAGGACCTGGAGAAGGTCGCACACACGGCACTCAATCGCCCGATCGCCAACGGTGATACGCCGCACCTCATCGTGATCGGGGAACCCGCCGCTGGCCTGACACTCCCTGCCCCCATCACGGCGACGTGGCTGCCACTCGATGTGGCCCTCCGGGGCGCCAAGGTCCCTGCGCCCAAGCAGCCCGCGACGGCCGGCGGGGTCGTCGCCGCATTCTCACGCCGCCTGGATGCCGCCACCACCATCCACCCAAGTCTGTACGTCGCGCTGGCCGCCACCGCGATCATCAACGGCGGTCTGTTCGCGCTCGCGACGGCCACGAAAGGACAGAACGCCGTCCTGGAAGGACAGCGCGCCACGCTCGAACAGCAGGCCCTGGAGACCCAACGCCTCCGCGCCCGGAACGAGCAACTTGCCGCGAAAGTCACGCAGGCGCAGACCCTCATGAGCAACAAGGGTCCGCTCGCCGCCGATCTCCCCCTCATCGCGGCACGAGCCGGTTCCATCCAGGGGGCCCTCGTCCGCCTCGCGGGACCGAACTCACCCACGGAAACGGACACCCGCGCCTTCGGCACCGCCGTGGACCGCACGTACGACCTGAGCGCGGTCACCCGCAGCCCGCAGGACCTCGTCCGCGCCTACCAGGTGGGCGGCCTCAGCGTGGACGTGCGCAACATCGCCTGCAAGGCCCAGTCCTGCGATGTCACCTTCCGGACCGCACCCATTTCACAGGCGGCCACACCCACACCGCAGGCCTCACCGACGCCGAATGCAACGACATCACCCGGTGCCGTGTCGGGCGCCGCGACCGCCGGAGGCACCCCATGAACCAGAAAGCCCTCCTCCCAGCCGTCGCCGTCAGCCTCCTGGGCGTACTCGGGGTCGTGAAGGTCACCTGGCCGATGGTGCAGACCGCCCGGGCCGAGCAGACCCGCCTACGCAGCGAGATCGACCGCCTCAGTGCCGACGCAGCCGCACTCCCAGCCGAGCAGCAGAGAGAAGCCGAGCTGCGCCGCGCGGACGCTGAACTCCAGCAGAGCCTCCCTGACAGCGAGGAACTCCCTCGCGTACTGGACACCCTCCAACTGGCCGCCCAGCGCCTCGGGATCACCACAGGCAAGCTCTCCCGCACCGTGCGCGTCAGTGATGTCGCAGGCGTCACCGCCGTGGATCTGGACCTGGATATCAGCGGCACGTACGCCCGCACGCAGGCCTACGTGCAGACCATCGCCGCGCTCCCCCGCGCCTTCACCGCCCGCGGGATCAGCCTGTCGGCCGGAGACGACGGTCAGGTGACCGGCTCCCTGAAACTCACCACCTACACCCGCGACAGCACACCAGTGAAAGCGCCCCCCTCGACAACACCCACTGCCATCCCGACCGGAGGGACACCATGACGCAAGAAGACCAGCAACACCCCATCCCTCGCCCGGTCCCGGCCCGGCCTGCTCCTGCACCGGTCCGTGAATCCGCACCTGCGGCCCCGCAGCCCGTGGCCGCCCCTGCACCCACGCCCTCGGTCACCCCTGCTGCACCTGCACCTGTCCCTGCTCCTGCAGCCGCGAAAGCAGCACCACGCCCACGCCCCGCACCCAAACCAGACGTGTCGCTGCCCCCAGCACCCAGAGAATCCGTCCCATCTGTGGATCAGGAACCAGAACACCCGGAGCCCGAGTTTCAGCTACCTAGCCCTGAATCGACCCCAGCATCTGAGCCCGCGATCAGCAGCCCTCAACAGGGCGCGCCCAAGCAGCGCGGCCTGAAGAAATTCACCCGCCCCAGTCGGCCCCCAAAGGCCTCAAAGGTTTCAAAGGTTCCTCCTCAGGCCGCCTATGGGGGTTCAGGAGCGACACCCAACGCCGCGTCGAAGGGCCGCAATAAGCCCGCACCCCGCCTCTTGATCATGACGGCCGCACTCGGAGTTCTCGGCGTGATCCTTCTCGCCCGCGCGCTCCATCACGACCCGCGCCCCCCCGTCGCAACAGGAACGCTCGGCACCACCGCACCGACCGAACCTGCCAGCGCCCTGACCCCATCACCGGAGGGGAGCGGAAGCGTGGGAACGCCAGGCACCACCACAACTTCCAGGAAAACGCCTACGGCCGCAGAAATCTCGTCGGCACTCTCAGGCCACCCAACCTCAGAACCCACCAGCACCAGCGTCCCGGCGGCCACGGTGCCGTCTGCCGCCACAGACCCCAGCCGGACCGGCATCACGCCCGCCAGTGGTGAAGAGGCCGCTGAACAGCCGCCCGTGAAAGCAACACCCAGTGAGGAAGTCGCCTCGGCGCTCGTCACTCCAGATCCAGCGCTCTCCAGCTCGTTCGGTTCGGGCGCACCCAGCAGCACCGGCGCCGCACGAGCCACCGTTCAGAGTGCCGTGCAGCAATCAGCGCCCGCACCCTTCCAGACCGCCACCCCCACGGTCGTTCCCATTGACACAGCTCCAGTCGCTCCGGTTCCGATCGTGAGCGCACCCACGCCGCTGCCCGTTCAGTCGGTGAAACCGGTGCAGGTCGCACCGATCACGTACGCGCCACCCCGGTACGTGCCCCCGCCCCTGAGCCTGTCACTCCACTGCCTGTTACCGCCCAGCCCGTCACGGTCCTGCCCGCGCCCCGCCCGCAGAGCACGGGCAGCGCCGTCGCCGTCACCGTCCTGACCCCTGCACCCAGTGAGACCGCAGCGGCCCCTGTTGCGCCCGTCACCCCCACGTCTGCATCCGTGACGTACCTCGGCTCGGTGCAATCCGAGGGCGGCCAAACCATCGCGCTGCTCACCGTCAGTGGCCGGGATGAGACGGTCGCAGCGGGGCAGGTCATCCCGGGGACCAGCGTGAAGGTTGTGACGGTCACCCCTACGCAACTCACACTCCGTGATGCAAGTGGCACGCGCACCGTGCTGCTCCAGGAGGCCGAATGAACCGCATGTTGACCCTGATGCTGGCCCTGTCCAGCGCATCCCTCACCGCGTACGCCGCCACCCCGGCGGCCGTCACCGCCACGCCCGCACTCGCGGTCACGCTCCCCAGCAACCCGAAGCTCGCCAAGACGGTCACCGTCACGCTCCCCAGTGGCGCACCACTCTCCACCGTCCTGACTGCCATCGCCAAAGCGACTGGCCTCACCCTCCTCTCCCGGGATATCCCAAGCGTGCCCGTCACCCTCTCCATCAAGGGCCTGACCGGCAAAGCTGCCCTCGAACGCCTCCTCAGCCTGTACAGCGACAAGATCGCCGCGCAACTCATCGGCGACACGCTGGTCATCGCCCCGCCAGGCGCCATCAACGCCCTGCTGACCGCGCCCAAGCCCATCCTCGTGACCGTCCCCGTGCTGCTGACGGCCGATGACGCGGCTCGCCTGGCCACCCTCACCGGGACGACCATCGTCCCCGTGGGCGAGGCGAGCATCGTCAGTGGCACGGCGGAGCAGGTCGCCCAGGTGCAGGCCCTCCTCACGACTCAGGTGAGCACACCCGCCGCTCCAGGCACCATCACCGACAGCGTGCCCATGACCCGCACGGACCCCGACCTGGCCCGCACGACCCTGGCAGCCCTGCACGACGTGAAACTCTTCGCCGCGTACGGCCGCGCGTACCTTCAGGCGCCCAGCGCCGCCGCGCTCACCGCCGCGAAGATCACCCTCGCGCAGCTGGAGAAGGACGCCCCCGACCGAACGGCCACGACCACCGATCAGGAGCCCGTTCCCCTGGCCGTGCCACCGGCCGACGTGCAGCAGCAGCGCACCATCCAGACGTCCCTCAGTGCTGACCTCGTCACCCGCATCGCCGCGAGTGTCAGCAGCACCCTGAAGCCCACACCGCTGGACGCGGGCACGTACGTCCTTCGCGGCCCCGCCGACGACCTGACGGCCTTCCAGACCGCCCTGAGTGCCGCTGAAGTGCGCGAAGCCATGCGCGTCATCGTGGTGTACCCGGACGTGTCCAGCGGGACGGACGCGACCCTGAAGGAGATCTTCCCGAACGCATCCGTCCGCGTGGTCAGCGGCGGCCTGGAAGTGCGGGCCACGCCGATCGAGCAGGTGCGTGTCAGTGCCTACCTGCAGCAGGTGCGTCTGGGCACGCCCACCCCGGTCCCGACGATGGAGGCCGTCACCCTGCGCGTTCCGCTCGCGTACGCCACGGCAGCCACCCTCGTGCAGCAGCTGGGGACCCTGTACGCGCAGGACGGCACCAAGGCGGAGGGCGGCGAGAAGGCCACGACCGGCACAGCAGCACAGGGAACTGGCAGCACAGCGTCATCTACCACCCAGGGCAGTACTCCTTCGACCAGTCAGAGCGCGGGACAGAGCGCGGGCGCCACCCTGATTGGGGGCGTGCGGGTGGTCGCGGATGACCGGACGCGAAGTGTGGTCCTCACCGGCAACCCGGACGCTGTGGCCCGCGTGAAGCGCACCATCGAGGATCTCGACGCGCGACTGCCCGATGTCCGCATGGCACTGCGCATCGAACAGATCAGCGGCAGCAACGGCTCAGACCTCGGTCTCGACTGGAAGGTCGGCGTGGGCGGCTTCAGCATCGGGCACACGGACGGTGCACTCACTGCCGGGTACTCGGCTGGACTGAGCCCCGTCACCGTGGAGGCGAAACTCCAGGCCGCCCGCACCAGCGGCCGCGCAAACACCCTGCTCGACACCTCGTTCGTCGCGCAGGACGGTCGGCCCAGTGTGTTCCGCAATGGTGGCCAGCTGCTCCTCCCGGTGACGAACACCAGCACGGGCGGCGGAACGAGCACCACCACGCAGACCCGCGAAACCTACGACTACGGCCTGAACGTCACCCTGACGCCCCGCCTGAGCCCTGACGGCCGCGTGGAACTCCAGATCCAGCTCGACCTCGGGCAGACGCCCCGCGCCGGCGTCCAGAATTCCATCCTCGTCGAGAAGCAGACCCTCACCACGATCGCCACCGTCACCCCCGGCGAGACCCTCCTCCTGGGCGGCGTCCTGTCCACCGACGACAGCGCCACGAAGAAGGGCGTGCCAATCCTCAGTGAAATCCCCGTACTCGGTGCCCTGTTCGGCAAGACCAGCGTCACGAAGGGCACCAGCGTGCTCCTGATCAGCCTGCAGGCCGCCGACCGGTCCGACACGCGCGGCCCGGCTGTCCCCACGGTGACCCCAGGCGCGGGCGTCACGCAGATCAAGATCCCCGGCCGTTAAATCGTCACCCCTACTGCACGCACACTGCTCCCAGCGAGGTATCCCATGAAGAAGTTACTCACCGTTGTCCTGACCGCCCTCCTCAGCTCCGCCAGCCTCAGCGCCGCACAGACGGCCGTCAATGCCGTGGTGACCGCGCCCGGCGCCCAGCCGATGGTCATGCCCCTGAACGTGCAGCTCCTGCCGTACGGAACTGTGACCATTGCCAACGGCACGTATTTCATCCCGAATTACGAGGGGACCGGCATCAGCATCTACATCCAGAGCCCGCAAACCATCCGCGTGGCCACCCTGGAGGAGACCGTGCGGTACCAGGCAGAGTGGATGCGCATCACCCAGGCGATCTCGTCCGGGCGCTCCACCACGCCCGCCGCAGCGCCCCAGGCCGCCTCCGTCCCGGTCATGCCGCAGGCTACCCCCCAGGCCCAGACCTTCCCCACCAGCCCAGCCGCCGCCATCAGTGTCCCGGGCACGGCAGTGCCGACCCTGGCCTCTGCCATGCCCGTAGCCTCGGCACCCGCCATGAACTGGACGGCACCCAGCACGGCAGCAGTGAGTAGTACCCCCGCGCCAACGCTGGCGAACTTCCCCACTGCGGCAGCTCCCCTCCAGCAACCCGCCGCACCAGCACCTACCACCTTCCCTTCGGCGAACAACCTGTTCCAGCAGGCGGCGTTCCCGACCGCTCCCAGTGCGTTCCCGGCCGCTGCCACCGCCTTCACGCCAACTACGACGGCTCCGCAAGTGGCCTCTGCACCCGCCACGGCAGTCCCCAGCGTGGCACCGCAGGTACAGCAGGCCCAGTACACCCCCACCACGACGCTCGTCCCCGAGTACCTGCGCGTGAACTTCCGCGGGCGCGGCACCAACGTCACCTACTCACTCAGCAACACCAGCAGCAGCCAGGCCATGCAGATCGACCCCGCCTCCCTGCGCGCCTACCAGAACGGCCAGCCCGTCGAAGCGCAGCTCGCGCAGCGGGACAGCAGCGGTGGCACGAACGGCGTCCTCATGCCCCGCGCGATGCTGGTCGGCACGATCTCCGTCCTCACGCGGTCCGCCGCGCCCATCACGATCACCTGGCAGGCGAAGGACACGCAGGGCCGCGTCTACCCCATCGCCTACGCATGGATGCCCGAATGAGACGCCCTGTGACCGCGCTGGCCACCACCGCCCGCCCTGTGTGCGTCGATTGGCTGCTCGGGGCCGCCCTGATCGGGATGGCTTGGCTCATCCCAGCTGCGAGCTCACTGGCCGCATGAGGACCTGGAATTACAAGGGCTTCGACGCCCGCGGCGCAGAACGCAAGGGCAAGATCGTCGCCGCGACGGAGGAGGAAGCCCAGAGGATGGTGACCGGCATGGGCGTGCAGGTCACCAGCATCACCCGCAACCAGGACATCACCATGCCCTGGGAGAACCGCCCCCCCAGCCTGAAGGACCGGGCCATGTTCACGCAGCAGTTCGCGCAGCTCCTCGGGTCGGGCAGTGTCGCGCAGAGCGAAGCCTTGGGCGTGGCGGCCCGGACCACCACCAACCGGCAGCTTCGCGCGGCCATCGAGAGTGTCCGCAAGGAAGTCGACGAAGGTCATCCCCTCGACGAAGTGGTCGCTCGCAAGCAGTACGCCCACGCATTCGACCCGGTGTTCGTCGCCTTCATCAAAATGGGGGCTGAAGGCGGCAGCATCGCCCCAAGCCTGAAAGAGCTCAGCGAGATGTACAAGTGGCAGCTGCGGATCGCGGGCATGGTCAAGAAAGGCCTGACCCTCCCCGCCATCATCATGGCCGCGTGCTTCATCGTGACGTACTTCATCATGGCCAAGGTTGTCCCCACGTTCATGGGCATCCTGGACGGCCTGAAGGCGGAATTGCCTCCGCTGACCAAGGTCGTGAAGTCGATCAGTGAGCTCGCTTCGAACCCACTGGTCACACTGGGTGTCGTGGGGGTGATCGTGGGGATCGTGCTGCTCTTCCGGTGGTACCGCAGCACCCCAGATGGTCACTACCGGATTGACGAGTGGATCCTGCGGTTACCGTTGGTCGGGCCGATGACCAGGACGTTCATTCTCGCCCGCGTCAGCCGCGGCCTCTCCGTGATGCTGAAGAACAGCATCCCCCTCGATGACGCCCTCTCCATCACCGCACAGCTCGCCGCGAACGACGTGTACCAGAAGCACTTCCGGGAAATGCGCGCACAGGCCATTGATGGACTGCCCATGTTCCCCGTCATGGCCGGCCATCCCAAACAATTCCCTGAGCAGTACTGGCTGCAATTCCGCGCAGCCGAGGACAAGTCCAAACTCAAGGAAACACTGAACTACCTTGGGGAGATGTACAACGACGAGGTGACGACCCAGGTCGAAGGCCTGACGACCGCCATTGAACCGATCCTGATCGTTTTCCTGGGCGGTGTGGTGGGGGTCATCGTTGTGTCCGTGTTCCTCCCGATGACGACCATGATGAACAGTATCGGCTCTGGCTCCTGAACTCTTTTCAACTACAATCTGAACCAAGCTTAGAGCCCCTTAGAAAAAGGGGCTCTAAGCTGCTTTAATGAATTCATTTATCGCATGACGATGTCGAGCTAAGAATTATCCCAAAAATGGTAAGGTGATGATTTGCCATAAGAAAAATGCGAATATAAAAAAGGCTTTTGAATATATCGACTTGGAAAATGCGAAGCCAATGCAAGAGAAAAGCACAGCGAATCCGGGAACAGGCATAATTATATATGCTGTTAAAAAAAATAAAATTAGAAGTATTTCTCTAATAATCGACCATTTATAAGACAGTGGAGCAATAAAAGCAAATGCAATTGTGATTTCTATAAATTGAGTAATTGCAGTGAATACTGCCGCCGGGCGGTCAACGCTGAATCTCCCAACCAGGTTTACAGTTTGAGTCGTATCTTGCGCCAATAGCTGACTAATATTGTTAATATTTATTGATAGGCTATGTCTATCCAAACCTGTAAATGGGCTTGTGGTTATTCCCATAGGCACGGTTGTGATCATAAAGTATTTCATCGCATCGCCATCGGCAAATTCTGGTGACATTAATTTCCAAATAGCCGCAAAAAGGAACACACAGCCAATCAGATATTGCCCCGCCTTACCGACAAAGTTCAATCTATCCTTAGAAAAAAACGATAGGAAAATAGCAATAATCCAATATAGTACAAGAAATGCATGGCCTCCAAGAGACCACCAGTCAATAATCGACGGTATCAATACAAGCAATAAAACTACAAACCAGAATAATTCTCTATCGAGAACACTTCTAAATATCACGGCGAATATAAATATACAACCGTATATCATTTCAATTTGTTTATTTAATCCGGTGAATGTCAACAAAGTGAAAAGGGTCATGAGGCAGATTGTCTGCCATGTATCCACAGTCTTAAGTAAACTTTCTATGGTAGATTTTTTACCGACAAGGCTCAACTGTAACTGACTCCTTTAATGAATTGGTAACTGTGTACATTTTGTCGTCAAATGATATTTCTCTAAAATCCACTCGAACTGCTTTCAATTCTGGATATTTAAATCTAATCTCTGAATTACACGCTATCTGCTCCCCATAATTAATGAGATTACGTCGAGAAGCTCGAATCATAATTGTCTCATTCGCCCGCCTCATAGCCTGCGGCGCCTCCGCGCGCTGCCAATCACCATACTGATCACGGACGAAAATGAACACACGACGACCCCGCTGATCACTCATCGTCGAATACATACCGAAGCCTCCACCTCGCCATGCACTCACAGTCTCGTGATGCCAACGCCAAACATGGGCAGACGCAACCAGCGTCAAGATGACGGCTGGTACGGTCGCCAGCATGTGGTCAAGACGGCTTAAATTCGGCATACGACGCTATAGTTTAAGCCATGTCCACCCCGCTCGAAGACCTGGATGCCAGGGCACAAGCGCTCATGGCTGATTACCGGGCGCTGATCGAGGTGTCCGTTGATCAATCGAACCTGCCCTCCTGGTTCGCCACCTGGAGCCAGCTCAAAATGCGTGTCCAAACGCTCTGGATCGAGCAAATCGTCGGTCAATATCAGCGCCCGGGCGACGAAGCCACCGACGCTCTACACAAGCGCTACACGCAACACTGGTTACCTGAACTCGAGAAGCTCGACGGCGTCCTGAACGAACTGGCCAACCAGATCGGTCTAGAATCTGTCAACCCTGCCGTCTCCGCATTGATCGCCAGTGGGCCCGCACCCTCACCCCGCATGGCCGAACTGGAGCAGGAATTCAGGCGACTGACGAAGCAATACCAAGATGTCGTAAGCCAACACCACGTTATGTTTGCGGGCAAGATGCTGACGATGGCGGACGCTGAGCGCATCCTGCGCGAAAGCCAAGACCGCAACGAACGTGAGGCCGTCTGGAACGCTGTCAAGGCTGTTGAAATGGCCTCTGCGTCAGGACTTGACGACCTCTTCGCGAAGATACTCAGCGTACGCCGGGCAATGGCAGCGGAGGCAGGCCAAGCCAACTACGCCAGTTACAGTTGGTTAGACCGCAATGACACCATTGCAGGCACGGAGGAACTGCTTCGGACGATCAGTGAGGTCTTCCATCCTGTCGATGTTTCCCTCCATACACACCGAGCGCAGGCCTTAGGCGTCCCCACACTGCGACCGTGGGATCTGCAGGTCGCACTTGTTGAGCCCAAATCATTCGATCTTCCTCTCGATCAATATGTACCTACGGCAATCCAAGTCCTGAACAGCCTGGATACCCGATTCGGGGAAGTTGTTCACCAGATCCAACAGTATGAAGGGTTCGATCTAGCGCCCAGACCTGGGAAGCCAAACGGCAATATC
Source organism: Deinococcus sp. JMULE3 (assembly GCF_013337115.1). Taxonomy (NCBI): domain Bacteria; kingdom Thermotogati; phylum Deinococcota; class Deinococci; order Deinococcales; family Deinococcaceae; genus Deinococcus; species Deinococcus sp. JMULE3. Next base: position 94,421 of record NZ_SGWE01000002.1, on the reverse strand, counting down.
TGCGCTCATTTTATGGCCACCGGTCGTTCAGTACTGGTCTGTAATTTTACCGGCGGCGTCAATCTCTTCCGGGGTTTTTTGCACGAACTGGGTCACGCTATACATAATCACACCATATCAAGCAATCCAGATCATGTTTTCTGGGATTTTATGAATTTCTGGGAAGTTCAGGAATTCTATGCATTCGTATTCACCTATATAGGCCTGTTAGAGTTCTTTGAGCTTCACAATATCGCAGAAGATGAGCGGACCTGGTATCTACGTTCCACGGCTGAGCGCATCATGGAACGCTTCCGCGATGTTGAGGAGAGAACTCGACTGGAGCTCTGGATCTATCAGCAGGAGCAACAGCCGACTGCCGAGGAGATCGATGCGGAGTTCCTCCGGTTGGTCCAGACCTCAGGCGTGGATTGGAGCGGATTCGAGGACATTCTGAAGAAAGGTTGGCAGAAGCCCCATACCTTCCGTTTTGCTTTCTACAACGTGGATTTTGCGATTGCGATGATCGCAGCGCTCCAATTCGTGCACGCGTTCAACCAGGACCGAAATGCGGCTCTTGAACGCCTGAAGTCCAGTATGCTGTTAGGCGCGACCACAGGGAGTAAACGGATTTTCGCCGAGGCTGGTATTGCGTACCCATTTCAGAAGGAACAGCTAGCTTTGGCCCGAACAGTTCTCGCAGAATGGTTGACATAGGGGATTATTATGTTTAAGAAAATCGCCGCCTATTTGCTGGTTTTAGGACTTGGTGTATGTTCCGCATTTGCGATTGCAGCAGACGGTCATACACTCGCTTCGGATGACAGCAATGTGAAATGCTGTGCTTCCTACACCACCGATTCCAATTAGCCTTCTGCGTTAACTTAAGTTGACGGTCAACTACACATAGGAGTCATTATGTTTAAGAAGATTGCTGCTTACTTACTTGTTGCTGGCATGGCTTTAGGTGCGGCTTTTGCATATGCCGCAGACGGAAAGAGCTTCACGACCAGTGGAGCCACAGGTGGTGGGAACTGCTGCGGCTCGCTCACTACTGATCACGATTAAAACACAATCAATAACATCGGGAAGAGGTACTGAATGGACGTCCACGGAATTGACCTTGGATCATCTCAAATTTTTCAAGATTGGTTCTTGGAACAACTGGAAGATTCAATCCCCCCCGAAAAAATAGTTGAAGCGCTCGAAGCCCTCGGAACAACTGAGGCGTACATTCGGGCGCTCATTGTCTCGTATTGGCGCACCACCCCGCAAATGGAGCGGCTCATTAAACATGGCCTATCCATGAATGATGCGGTTGCCAATGAGACAGCCAAGGGATTTGCTGTTTATCGGCGCTCAATCAAAATTTTACAAGAAGGTGGGCCTCAAATGCATGTCCGGGTTGCGGAAATGCGAGGAGCTCTTGATTTTGCGCTGGACCGTCTAAGCAAATTACCCATGAGCGATTTAGTCATGGAAGCTCAGATCGGCATTTATATTCCTCTCTCCGTGCTCGCCCTGAATGAGCAGGATTTTGATCAAGCGATTCGATTTGCATCGCAAGCATTATTTATTGCAGAGGAAATGAGTGCCGCAGTATCCACAGCACGGGCACGGGCAATCTTGATATCCTGTCATTCTACCGCGGGACATGTAGAAACCACGGCCGCCCTCGTACAGGACGACCGGAAGAAAGGCTTCCGGTACTCCTGGCGCTACACAGAACTGGTCCTTGCAAACAGTCTCTATATCCTTGGAAATTATGTTGAGGCTGAAAGTATCTTAACCAGTTTGGCAGAGCGCACGGACGGCGCCTACCAGGTCCGAGCACACTCGATGATGCAGCGCAATGCCGCCCTTTGGGGCATCGGTGGCCTCACTGGTGAAGTGCCACCCACTGCACTGGGTGAAGAGCCGTTCGGTTGGATCACTGAAGCAATGCGGGCCCTGATGATGGCCACCGCAACACCTCGCGAGGGAAAAGAGGCAGAGGAGCGAGCGGCCCACTTTGCGACAGCTCTCCACATCTGTGAGCAATCAGACGACGATGGCCTACGAATTTATCAATGGCAACATGTGTTCGCCAAATGGGTACGCGCAACTGCGTACCTAGGACGCGGTGAGTTTTCATCAGCGGCTGGCGTGCTGGAACGCCTGGATGCCCTACCTGATGAGATGTTCGATGTGCGTGTGCTCTCTCTCGGCGCCGGGCTCGAGCTCGCGTTGAGTTGGGCCGCGCCAGAAGATTTCTCCGTCGCGAAATTTGAATCCAAATTGCGTAAGGTCTTTGCTGAGGCTGAGAAAATTCGCTATGCCAGCGCGCCTGGACTAGCGAAACTGCTGCAGCGCTGGCATCCCACAGCAGCGGCCTATCTCGCATTGATGCCTGACCCTATTACCGCGTGTGCGTTTGCCGTTCGGAATGTCATGAAAGTCGGACAGCAGAATCTTGTCTTTGATGACGTGACGCTGCCACCGGTCTATGCCTGTGACCTGGTGCTCCGAGCGCTGGACTTCGACCTCCGCAGGGACTTTTCATTCATTCAGAGCGACCTGGGAGGAAGTCGCCGAAAGAAGAAAGACCTTCTGCAGCAAGTTGGCGAGGTCACCCTCTGGCGTCAACCTGTCTCCGCAGTTCGAATTGCATACGGACTGCTCTCACACCGGAACGACGTCTACCACTTCCGGGCACGTTCTATCTTGGCGACTTATGGGATTCGGCCGACGACGACCGCGATCTATCCCATGATGGGAACGCTAGAAGCGGTGGAGCGGGCGACCCGCGACTTACTGGAGGGCAATCTGACGCCCAAAGGACTGACGAGAAAGATGCTCGAAGCTCAGTAAGCAATGCAGCTAGTCATGATCTGACTTACAACACACAATTCCCCAACTCATCATTTTCACATGAAGTATTCGGCTGCCTGTCAGCCGATTACTTCATCTCCCCATTAGTATCCGGACATGCAACATCGCACGGGGATCTTGGGGGCGCCGGTCGTGATCCATCGGTCCGTCACGGCAACGGCATGCCACATGCTCACGCGTGGCGCCATACGGGTCACAGCGGTCCTTTGGATGGACGTATGACGCCCGCACACCAGATCACTCCTCTGTATCGCCAAGAGTTTGGACCCTGCACGGGGTTGTTGACCGTCCCGGGTTCACCCCGCATGCCTGTAGCCGCAGGCGTAAAGGCCGCAGCCCTCGCCTTCACATGCCGCCTGTACACCGACATCGGTACACTGCATCTCATCCGCAGCCGAGATTCGCTTGCGACGGGATTCCTAGCCATTCATCCACGGCTCTCCCCGCACCACGCCACCCCCGCTGTCACCGTCCAAGCCTGCGGGCAAATTCAGTTTGATGGGGTGTACCTGCATCACGCGCTCCAGCCTTTCCTTGAGCTGGAGATTCAGCATGTGGTGTCCCTCCACCTAGAGCAGTTACGTGCCCTCCCCCTGCCAGAAGGCCTGCTCAGCGTAAGTGATCAGGCTGTTCGCATGGCCGTCGGCACGGGCGAAGCGTGTGTCCGCGATGCAGATAACTACCTGACAGTCTCCTGGGAGTCGGGCCGGCAGAACTATCGCTGGGCTACGTTTCAGGACAACACATCCACGTTGAACTTACGACCTGTGATCACGTGTACACGGCAGAACCAGACGGCATGACGTGACTTCGATCAGGAGCTCACCGCGGCTTATCAGCAGCAGGATCATCTGACACCCATCGCTATCGGATTAGCTGCACTGCACATTCACCAGGCCGACATTCAGATCGCAACACGCGATCACCACCGGCACTGGACGGAATTTACAGTGCAGCACGTACGAAACGCCCTCTCGATCTGAGGTTCAGACCATGACCAGTACTTCACACATCGTCCTCTTCTCTGGTCCGCATCTTTCTAACGCCAACCACACTCTGTACAACGCGCCGGATCGACCGCACTCCAGCCTGCCTGTCACACGCATCCTGACGCCTGTTGGTCTGGTCTACCTTCTCCCTGACGCGCACGCCCTTGCGTGCGGATTCGTAGCAGTACTGCCGGAACTCTCCGATCATCACGCTACGCCAGACCTCACAGTGCATCCATGTGGTCGCGTAGAGCTCGATGGTGTTTTTCTCGTTCCACATCTCGTGCCATACCTCGAGGAACAGTTGCGCCAAGCGCTACTGCCGCATCTAGCGACCTTTCGGGTCATGGATACGCCAACCGGTTTCCTGAACATCCGCTCGCAGGCCCTCAGAATCCGTGTGGGAAGCGGTGAAGTATTGATCCGCGACGAGGGCGGATACCTAGCCGCCTACTGGCGTAAAGACGAGTCGGAAGTCAGTTGGGCGGTCTTCCCGGGGCATTCAACCTTCAATGCAGCCCGTCATTTAGGCACTGAGGCGGATCGAGAGGCTCTCATCGCATTCAACTCGGCGTTGCTCACTGCAGATCAGACAGACACCAATGTCCCGTGCAGAGTCATGCTTCAGGCACTGCGCCAGCATACGCATGACCTGGAGACCGCGAACGAAGTTCACCGTAAGCACTGGGCGAACTACGCCTTGAGTCATGTCCGCGAAGCACTTTCCGTCTGAGCTGCTGGGGACCCTGTCTCAGCAATCGCATGTAGGGCCGTCCTCAGCACCTGACACTTCGGGAATTTGACGTGTGGGTGGGCGGAAAAGACGTTTTGAGCAGCTCAAAGCAGCCCCAGAAGGCCTCCCCGCCCCACCGCACCGCCTGACTCAGCACCTGCCACCCCATTCGCACCTGGCTGACCACCGCCCGTCCCCGATTGTCCTGCCGCGGTGGGCTCTCCTGCCCCGTCTGCGCACCCACCCGGGCCATCCACGCCAGTGCGACACACAGCAGTCCGAACAGCCGCGAGATCCGCTCAGGGGCCGTCATGTGGGTCGCCTCCAGGTTCAGCCCGCGGCCCTTCAACGACGAGAACGCGGACTCGATGCCCCAGCGGTGCGTATGCTGGCTAATCCGGCAGTCGCCGCTGGAGTTATCCGGCACCTCATGCTGAGGTTATCCGGCACTCTCCCCCACGGCAGACGAGCTGTGTCCATTATGAAAGGCTGACGGCTGATGGGGTCAAGTGACGCGACCTCTTCCGCAGACTTTCTCCCTTCAATTCAATCCGGTAGGCGTGATGCAGGACGCGATCCAAGATCGCGTCCGCCAGTGTCGGATCACCCAGATTGGCGTGCCAGGCCGACGTCGGAAATTGACTGGTGATGATGGTGGATGACCGCTCATAGCGGTCATCCAGAATCTCCAGGAGAATTCTTCTGCCTTCTGGCGTCGGCACATCCAGCCCCCAGTCGTCCAGAATCAGCACCTGCACCTTGGCCAGGTGAGCGAGCAACTTCAGGTACCGCCCGTCGCCTTTGGCCAGCGTCATGTCCCCAAGCAGTCGTCCTGTTTGTGCGTACAGCGCGGTAAACCCCTGGCGGCAGGCCTGGTGTGCCAGGGCACACCCAATGAACGTCTTGCCGACCCCCGTCGGGCCGGTGATGATGACACCTCTCTTTTCGGCGATCCATTGCCCGCTGTGAAGTGACCTGAACAGTTTGGCGTCGAGCCCACGTGGATGTTTGACATCCACCTCCTCCATGCTGACGTTCTGTTTCAGCCGCGCCGCCGACAGGCGGCGCGGCATGCCTTTGGTATCCCGAATGACGCGCTCGCGTTCCAACAGGAGGGTCAAGCGTTCTTCGAAGCTCAGTTCGCGGATGCTGGCCTGTTCCTGCTGTTCCTGAAGCGCCAGGGCCATGCCATCGAGTTTGAGCGTGCGGAGTTGTTGAATCACAGGGTGCAGGAGCATCAAAACCTCAATTCAACACGCGGTCCGTGTCGGGTTCGTCGAGATCGGCGAAGTACTGCGGGCCACGGAGATTGCTGTGAACAAGAGTTTCCACGCGAGAGAGAACAGCGACCAGAACGAAGGCCCAAGAGGCAGGGGCTTGAAATTCCCCGGTCTCATGGGCCTTGATGCGAAGTGACTATGCCTCGCATCCCTAGCCTACCGCACAGCATCATCACCGCCCAGCTGAACCGGGTCACCAGCCTCAGTGGCCTCGTCCCCTACAGCACCCTGCGGAAAAGTGCCATCTCCAAAGAGATGGCACGGGACTCCTTCGCATCGACAGAAGACCTCCAGCGTCGAGCCAGGAACGCGCCTTCCGGCGCGTTCCTGGCCATCGATTTCGTCATGGTGCCCCACGCCGGACGGACGATGGAAGGCGTGAACTACCACTACAGCGGTCAGGCTCAGACCCGTCTGGGCCATCAGTTCACCTCCGCGGCCCTGGTCAGGTTCGGTGAAGATCCAGTTCCGTTGCTCGAGCGCTTCAAGGTTTCCCAGCCCCTTGAGACGACCTGTTACCCGTACCGCACCGCCACGCAGGAAATGATCCACGTCGTTCAGGATTGCCTCGCGGCGGGCGTCCCCATGGCGGGTCTGCTGCTGGATGGAGAGTTCGGGCGGGACGCGGCCGTGACCTTCAGTCGCGAGCATCAGATTCCGGTCTTGATCCGTGCCAAAGCCAATATGACCGTGCAGTTCGAGGGTGAGTCCCTCACCCTCGGTGCGCTGAGCCGGCAGTTCCCTCCGGAACGCTGTCACCTGTACGCGGAGTTCGGGTGGCGCGTCCGTCGATTGCCGGTTGCCCGTGAGGTCGGTGGGTTCGATGTCCTGATCGTGTGGCGCAAGGTGCACGGGGAGTGGACACGGTTTTTCCTGTTCAGCACGTTTGGTGGTGACGTCACGGTTCGCTCACTGCTGCGGGCCTGGAAGGCCCGCTGGGGAATCGAGGTGATCCACCGGTTCTTCAAGCAGAATCTGGGGCTGGGACGCTGTCATTGCCGGACGCTCCAGGCGCAGGAGAACTGGGTGTGGTGCGTGGTGGAAGCCTTTCACGCAGTGCTACGGGTGCGTCGGGAAGGACCGGGCATGACGTGGCGAGCCGCACAACGGCAGGCAGCTCAGAATGCCGAACAGTACGTCCTGACCGGCCTTGAGCAGGACGGACCCCTGCTTGACGCCGCGTGACACGACATCAGCAGGGAAGTGGAAACTCTTGCTGTGAACCGCCACGGGCAGCACCTCAGAGGCCGCGGGCAGTTCGGCCTCGTCCAGGCGGTGCTTCAGGATGGAACGGACGCTCTGCAGGCTGTGGGCCTGCAAAAATAGGGCACGGCGGCACGCGGCTTCCAGCCGCGCGCCATATTCACGGTGCAACCGGAGAATGCCCAACACCGTGCGTTTTTGCTGTTCAGGATGCTGTTCACCATCGAAAATGGCGCAGACCAGCGCGGCGGTCTGTTCACCAATGGCTTGGGCTTGCTGGATCAAGGCATCCGCGTTCAGAGCAGCGAGCTGCCGATGATGGGTCGGCATATGTTCCGCCGTCTGTGATTAGCGGTCGGTCGAAAGGTCAAGCGCCCAGTTAGCGCATCAAGCCGGTCAGGACCACGACAGGGTCCTGACCGCGCAACCGCGCGGTCTCCACGGTGGACTTGATCCGCATGTACGTCTGCGCACCCACCGCATTTTTGCTGCACTGCGAGACCTTCCTCGCCATCACCACTGTCCGCAGGGCACGTTCCGCGGCGTTGTTCGTCGGTGGAATGTCCGGGTCCTTCAGGAACCGCCACAACCGCTCGAGCACGCTCTGCTTCAGGATGCCCAGTCGGAGTCGCTCGTTCGCTTTCGACTTCAGCGGTGCCCGGTTCAGCAGGGCGTCCAGACGCAGGGTGAGTTCCTCACCCTGCTGCGCGTACTCCTCTCGCGTACAGACCCCAGTCGTCACGTCCTGGTGCAATCGGATGCCGTCCCGGAACACCTGCGCGACCCGTTGCCCGTACAGCTCTCCCCGCCCGGGTCGCCGCTGGAGACCAGCGGCGACCTCATCTGCGTTGCGGATCAGGTGCGCCAGGCACTTCTGCTGCCGGACGTCCTGCAGGAAGCGGCTGTCGTACGAGGAGAAACGGTCACTGATCAGCACGCCGGCGAAGTTCTGCCCCAGACCTTCCCGGACTTCCACGTTCGTGTGACGCAGGTTCGCGCGGAACAGCACGGTGTCGGCGCTGCGGAAGGCGCCTACCCAGGCGTTCTGGGCGCCGATCCGCCAGCCGGTGTCGTCGTGATGCACGTAGGGCGCCTGCTGGATCTGTGTCTGCAGTGCGTCGACGTGGGCCGCCAGGGCGCTTCCGTCGGCCGCAAGCCGCTGGGCGGCTTGCGTGATCGCACCCTGCGTGATCTGGAGGCCGCCGAGGAGGTCCATGACCCGACCGATTCGGCGGACCGGCAGGCCTAGCTCGTGATGCAGGGTCTGCAGGGTGGCGTGCAGGACGGGGCCGAGTCGATGGGCAGTCGCACCGACCTGATCGGCTTTCAGGTCGGGATGGTCACCACGCACTGCGTGGTGACACTGCGGGCACTCCATGACGGGCACGTGGTACTCGGTGACCTGCATGGCGTTCTGGGGGACGAGTTCCGTGACCCAGGCCTTGTCCTGACGGGTGAAGATCAGCAGGCCCGTGAACCCACAGCGAGGACAGGTGTTGGGCGTGTCGACCTCCACGGTGGCCGTGATCTGCTGTGGCGTGGGTGAGGCCTTGTGGGCGAAGGTACCTTCACCAGGACGGCGTCCTGGTGATTTGGGATCGGCGGTGCGCTTCTCCCGACTGAAGGGGGCGGCGTACTTGCGTTCCCGCCGTTCGAGTTCCTTGATGCGCTTCTTCAGGCGGGCGATTTCCGCTTTGAGGGCCTTGTTCTCGGCGATCAGTTGGTCGATCTGCTCAGACTGACGACGCATGATCTCGAAGAGATCCTTCTCAGTCGCCCCAGTGCCCATGGACAGCATGGTAACGGCAGAAGTGCCCGGCTTCCGGCCGGGCACTCGAAAGCGCGCTAATCACAGACATATTGCCATCTAGCGCAGTTTGCGTGTGGGGTATTTGTTCCGAATGTTGGCGGAGAAGTACGTACCGTGCGACGACGCGCTCATCAAGTCTTGATGAACTGCAGCAGGGACGCCCGCATAGCTATACAGACTGCCATTCTGGAAAGCGACTTCCAAAGTCTGCGTAAGAGCGTCATAGCCAACAGAAGCGAGATTGCTTGATGAAACGGGGACGTGGTGCATCGAGATCCTCCTGAAAGTGAATAACCTGTCTGTTCAATTTCAATGACCGAAGGGCAACGCTCTAACCTCGGCACGTGCCCCGTACTGACACGTCACTCCAAGCCGTAGTCGTTGCTACCCAGCCCATTGGGCGTGCTGCCAGTCGCGGGCGGGGTGGGGGGCGGTATCGTGGGTTCCGCCTGAGCCACGCCCCATGACGCGACCACCAGGCCGAACAGCAGCCTCAACACAGACATGAATTTCATCCCGCCGAAGCTATGAAGGCATCGGTCGAACATCGGAAAAGGCGTCCAGTGCAGCGTTCAAGACTCTTCGAGCAGGGCCAGTACGAGCAACTCGTCACCGATCTGCAGGGTCAGGCACACCTGACGACCAGTGAACGGCGTCTGCTGGGTGTCAGTGCACTGCGGTTGGGGCGGTTCCAGCAGGCCGAACCTGAGCTGCTGCGCGCCCATCTGACCGGTGACCGGGAAGCCACCGTGGAATACGGCAATCTCCTGCGCGCCACGGGCCGGTGGGGGGAAGCCCAGGCACACTTCGCTGAATACGCCAATCAAATGGACGGTGAGCTCCAGTGGCGGCTGGAACGCTGGTGGGGTGTGACCGAGTTTCAGCAGGGCGCGACTGAGTCAGGTCTCCGGCGCGTGGAGCGGGCGATGCACGGCTACCTGGCCCTCGGGGACGAAGCTGGGGCGGTCCGAGTAACGGTGTCGCTGGCCCGGATGCTCGTCACAAGCGGGCAGGTGGCGCGCGCCACCCGGCTCTACCGCGCGGTGCTGCTCAACCTGCCGGCGGCTCCCAACCCCTTGCCGCGGCTGACCGCCTTGCAGGGCTGGCTCGATCTGCTCGTGGCTGTGGGGGAGGCCCACGACATCGGGGACGCGCTGGAAGAAGCCAGGGCTTTGCTGGACACCACGTCCTCCCAGCGCGCCAAAGGGCACCTGATGACCAGCATGGCCATGCTGCACGCCCGGCGGGGCGAGTGGCGGCAGTACGGCCAGGTGCTCACGACCCTGCAGGGGATGACCGACGCTCTGGAGGATGTGGAGATCGCCCGGTGGCTGGCGCCCAGACTCGCGGAATACCACGGGCGGCAGGGGCGCTTCGCGCAGGGGTATGCAGCGCTGTACCTGTGGGTGACCCCGCCTGGTCAGTCACTGCCACCCGCCGTGCTGCTGGCCCGGGGCATTCTGGCTTGGCGGGAAGGCCAGCCGCTGCAGGCCGCGCGGGACCTGACCCAGGCGACGGAAGGGTCCACGGCGCAAGGCCAGCCGGTCTGGGCCGCGCGGGCGAAACTCCATCACGCGCACGCCCTGTACCTCAGCCGCTCCGCTGACTTTCCAGCCCAATTGCAGGCGGCCGCCGAAGATTTCGCCCGATTGCAGATGCTGCCGGCGTTCACGGCGGACCTGGAGGATGTGGCCGAGAGCCTGCACGCCGGCGCACTCGATCCAGCGCTCCGCTCGGCGCTCTCTGGTCTGCTCGGGAACGCCGCTGGCCTGCGGGGCGTGCCAGTGCAGGGCCTGGACGGGCCCCTGACGCGCCTGGACATCTCCACCCTGGGGACCGAGCAGGTCACCGTGGAAGGCGAGGCTGTGCCACTGAGCCCAGGGGCCGTAGCCCTTCTGGCGTGCCTGGTGCTGCGGCCAGGCCAGACCCGGCAGGACTTTCAGCTGGTGTTATACCCGGACAAATTCCCCAATGCTGCGGCCAGTGCCATCAAGACCCATCTGGCGGAAGCGCGGCGGCACATCGGGGAGGACGTAATTATCACTGACGGGCCGTACCACGCGCGGCGCTACCAGATCGGTGCGGGCTATGCCGTGCGCCTGGACCTCCTGGAATGGCGCGCGGCCCTGATCGCGCAGAATCTGTCTCGGGCACTGAGCCTCTATCAGGGCCCCTTTCTGCCTGGCCTGGACGGCAGCGAATGGGCTGAAGGGCTCAGGTTCGAAACTCGTGCGGGGCTGGCTTTGCTGGCGCAACAGGTGGCGCAGGCGTGGCTGGAGGCGGGAGAGCCCCTGCGGGCGATCGCCACGTGCGAACAGTGCCTGTTGGTCGAACCAAACGTGGTAGAGCTGCATGAGGTGCGTCTCCAGGCAGCCCGGCGCCTGGGTGATCCCCGCCGCATCCGGCAGTACGAGGCCGAATGGCAGGCGCTGCTGTAAGCTGAGGGTGAAGCGGTGGTACAGCCAGAGAGGATCCCCATTACAGCGAGGGCAAACCAGTCGCTGAGAAGCTCCTGCTCCTTCAGCTCCATGTTACCCCAACAACTTGCCACCACCCGTATGACGGTGACAGGTCCGAGGATCTCGAGACCAAGCTGCATGGCGTACAGAAACACAGCCTTCAAGGCTATTCTCGGACTCACATCCGTCCAGCGGATATCGCCGGTTGCTCCCTCGCACTGCTGCGCCACACCACGGACATCGTGCAGCCAGGCGACGCGGGCGCGCAGGTCATCCTCAGCCTGCGGCGTCGGGGTGTGTGTCATCAGCCGGTCAGCCGCCTGGCCAAGCACGGCGAACGGGTCCACGCCGTCATGCAAGTCAGTCACCATGGTCAGGTCCGTCCTGTGTCATCTGGGCAGGCGGGACATTCACGCCGTTGCGCTGGTCACAGCGTCACTACACGTTCAAGACCTCTGGCCCGCTGAAGGGCCTCAGTGACACTGCGCCACGGCAGAGGTGCGTCACGATCTCCTGGAACTCGGACCTGTCCTCTGCAGTCACAAAAAATGTGCCATGTAATCCGTGCAGTGCCGGGGGCCCCCCAGGCGGGAACCGACCGCAATGCGCAGGGATTCACGCTTGATATTCGGGTGCCCCGAGAAGGATTGGATGTTCGTCACTTCAAACCCTGGCCGCGCCAGCAGGCCGACGTAACCTGCTGTTCCAGCGCGAAGGGGCAGCCGAGGATAAGTCATGGTGTCAGGCGCCACACAACTGACCCGAACATGCTCGCTGAACAAATTGATGCCGTACAGATGCTGAACAGGCCATTCAATCCCGCCGCCGCCAGGACGTGCGGCAATTTCACAGAACACCAGTTCATCGCGTGGCGTATGAAACAGTTCCAAGTGACAGACGCCCGTTTCGAACTCGAAGGCCTGAACGATCTCCTGGGCGATCTGCCGCACCCGCTCCTGGAGACCCGCATCAGTGACAATAAAGCTGCCTCCAAAGTAATCGTCCTGGTACCGACCTGGTGGGGTGACGTATTGACTGACAGAACAGAACTGGATCTGCCCCGCCAAAGCAATAAAGTCGCAATGCAACATATGACCGTCAATAAATTCTTCGACCTGCCACGCACCATCAGAGAAATGCCCTTTATCCAGGGCGAGGACCTGTGCTGGGGTATCGAGGATCTGCAGCCCCATGCTCCCAACACCCGCTGTGGGCTTCAGGACGATGCGGCCAAACTGGGCTTGAAAGTCCACGATGTCCTGCAAGGCATGCACCCGGGTGTAGGCCGGCGTGCGAACAGCTGTGAGCGTCAGCCGTTCTTTCATGCGCACCTTATCCCGCATTCTTTCGATAACGTCCGGCGAGGCCCCAGGCAATCCAAACTGGGCACGCAGCAGCGCAGCCCATAAAACCACCTTCTCCGTGGTGCCAACCACACTGGTGATCCCGTAGGTCGTGATGAGGTAGGCGGACAATGCGCGAATGACGTCTTCATCGAAATAGTCGAAGGCCGCAATCGAAGCAAACTGATGGGCGTGACGCGCTGCCCCCTCGCGATCTGTGGTGATGAGATGGACCGCGAACTCTGCGGGCGGAAGGCACAACAAACCGTTGTCCATCAGCAGGTCAATTGAGCGGTTATGGAGCAACAGGACAGAAGGGGGTGTCATGCGTGAGGCCGCCAGGGCTGAACGGGCTGACCTGCCTGGCGCATTCGAAGAAAACTCAATTTGGACAGGTGTGTCAATTCGGCCGTAACGCCACCATCATGCAAGAGTTGAAGGAGATGATTGGAGAGGTGAGCGAGATCAGCCTCCACTTGGGGTGCCTGCGACTCATACCCGTAATGAATGCGGGACCGAATGTATTCGATCTCCACCTGTTTGAGACAATCATCGCCAGCATAGACTTCGTCAAAGCCAACAGAAAAAATATGCCCGCTGGTAAGGAATTCGACATTGAAATCGAACTTCCAGCGATCAAACCGGCCACGATATTCGAAACTCGAATCGGGAAACCTCGTGTCCAAATACGTGCCCAGGTGTGTATCGCGGCTGAGCAATTCGACGAAGCGTTCACTCCGATGCAGACCATCTTCCAGAAAACCTTTTTCCTTCACCATGAGCTGCCCATCTGGCAGGAGGGTAAAGGCCACGTACCCAGTCCCCTGACCTTCGGAAAAGCGTTCAAAAAGATCGACCTGGCGCAAATACGTCTGCCATTCGGACAGAAATTCCAGGTGTAATGCTGGATGGCCGAAGTCAGGCGCCAGACCGAAAAATGTGCGGGCAAGTTGAAAGGCAGAATGGGGAGACTGAACCTGGATTTTTTGCTCCAACTCGACGCCTTTGTGATACACCAGATGGCGACCGTTATGGCTGACGATACTGTGCTTGACAGGTGAGGAGAAGGCGCACATGCGCTCGAGCAACTCGCGTTGAGAAAAGCCCTCTGAAATCCAGGTGTCCGCCAGGACAAACAGAAGCTCGTCCTTGTTTTGCATAGACAGGAGAAACAAGCGGTATTCGCCGGTCGAGGCCGCTGGAACATCAATCAAGCCGACGAGACTGAGGTCGCTCTCGTTCTCCGTGAAAGAGTCATTGCGCCGGGACCAGCCCAGGTCCTCATATGACAGTGCGGCCTGCACCACGTTATTGTCCTGATCGACTCCGAAAAATCCGTCAAGCGCATGGCCTGAGCGCGGGGCATACCGGGCCGTATGAGTCTTTGGCCAGGTTCGCGTTGAGCGGCTCAGGACGAGTGATTCGGTGGGCTTCCTCCCCCGTTGGAACAGCGACTGAATGGGCGCCACGATGCCATAGGTACCGGCGGGGATGTTTAAAGTCTTTGCAGTCATGGTTACCTCAGGTTGAACGTGATGTGGGCACAGGGTGGGGGTGTGCCGAGTGATCGACTGCCATAGAAAACTGAATGCTTCGAGCCCCCAGTTGAGCGTGGTGAAACGCCTCCTCTGGGGTCGGGCCACTGGCGACCACCAGACCACTGCGATCTTTTGAACTTCTGACCTGAGTGAGGACGTCACCTGGATGTACGAACGCCCGCCGTTCCAGAATCGGCAGCTCTGGGGGGAGAGGCACCAATGAAATGCTGAGCACCCGGCCTGGAGGTGGCGTCAGGAAGATGACGCACGCGGCACCAAGACACTGGAGCTCAGGCGGAGGATCAACAGTCCGCCCAGCCGCCAGACGCAGCCCCATCCGGATAAGGTCAACACCCGTGGCCTGGGTGACCAGCGCCGTGATCTTGTCACCACCAACGCGGTCGTGCGATTCGATGATGGTGACGCGGCCTTCATGCCACATCACTTCAGTGTGACTTGGCCCAGTCACCAGGCCTATAGCGGTCAGAAACTCACGGACCGCAGCGGCAATGCCCTGCAGCGCGTCCGGCGACATGCGCCGCGGCGGAATGCAGTGGCCCACTTCGACAAAGTGCTCGTTCACCACCTTTTCGGTCACGGCAACAATGTGGTGTTTGCCGTTGATCGTGAGGGCCTCTACACTGAATTCCAAGCCCTGGAGAAAAGGTTCTGCCAGAAAGCGGATGCCTTGGCCCAGCGCATTGATGAGCGGCGCAGGAACGTCGTCGCCCGGATCCAGCGCGTAGATGTGGACACTCCCAGTGCCCGTGACAGGTTTAACGATCACCCGGCCCTGAAGGGCAGCGCGGTGAGCCTGCAAAGCAGACAGATGCGTCACCTCATGGGCAGCGACCGACAGATGGTGGCACCCCCTGTCATGGAGATGTGCCCGCATCAGCGCCTTATCTTTAAGACGTTGTACTGCCTCCAGAGGTGTGCCCGGAAGCCCACACCTCTCCCGCAGAGCAGCGGCCAAGAGCACACCTGACTCCATAAACGAGAGAACCGCACCGATAGGGTATTGGTTGAGCACGGCCGCTAGACCATCCAGATTCTCCAGCGCATCGTCAACCGTTAAACAAACCTGGGCTTGAGTCAGGCCATACGACGTCCACTGGTTTTGCTTCCGCAGAAGAATGACATTGAGCTCTTCACTCAAAGCAGTCTTCAAAATGTTGTCGCTGGCATGCACGAGCACCACCCAGCTGATCTCTGATTTGCTCATTTCCCTCTCCTGAACCGATGAGGTCGTGCACCGGCGCCTCCGCACCTGCACTTATTAGGATGTTTTGGTCCACATGTTCTGTCGCTCGCCCGAGGCGCCGAACTGCCAGACAATCACCGCCAGAATGCACATCAGCGCGACGAACTGCGTTTGAGACACACCAAGAGTGTAGGTCCCCAGGGCTGCCAAAAGAATGCCTGAAATGGGCACAGCACCCGATATAAACATGCGAATAATCGAGTTGACTCGTCCTTGAAGTTCGCTTGGAATGGTGCTCTGCCGATACGCGATCGTGATGACATTACTCGCTGAGGTTGCAAAACTAATCACCACAAAGCCGAGCACAAACATGAGCGGGTGTGGAACGGTCAGGCATAGAGCGCCAACGCCAGCCAATGCCAGCCAGACCGTAATCCGCTGTGTTGTTCCGAGGCGAGGAAAGATCTTTCGGGTCAGCCCACTGCCAGCCAGCCCAGCGCACGCCCCTACACTCAGCGCCAGGCTGGCCTGGGCCACTGGGATCTGCATGCTGTGGGTCAGTGTGGTGAGCAGCAGGACCTCCAGCGCGCCAATGCCCAGATTGGACAGGGACATGGCGGTGGTCAGGCGACGGATTTCTGGACTGCCTTTGAAGTAGCGAAAGCCTTCCTTCAGATCTTGCGCGAGACTGGTCCGTCTCACTTCGCTTTTTTGGGTGGCAGGCAGGATGAACGCAATGCCCAGCGCGGCCACCAGAAAGCTGACGGCATCAGCATAAATAGCGGCGGGCGCACCGATCGAGAGGACAATCGAGATCGCAACGAGCGGCCCCACGACTTTGACAGCATCCGTCAGCGCGACAAATCGCCCTATGGCCGCTTCAATCTGCTCTTGCGGCGTCCAGAGTGGGATCAGCTTGTAGAAGTTGAGCAGGCTTGAGCATACCCCCCCCACCCCTGAGATCATCAGCAGGAGTAAGACGATGCTTGGTTGGCCCTTCAGAAGCGGAATGGCCCCAATGGCGACGGCCTGTATGAGCTGAGCAGCAACGTAGACGGTTCTTAAAGGATACCGATCAACGACAGCGCCAATAAAGGGGGAAATGACGTAGGGGAGACCACGTGCCGCTGCCGCGAGAATGGCATAAGCCGGTTGCCCCGTCTCCGCTAGGACCAGGAGAGGCATGGCGACATACAACAGCTGATCGCCCAGCCGCGAGACAGCCGACAGGAGAAGTAAGGGGCGCAGCGGTTTGGGGATCAAAAGAACTCCTTCATTCCAGAGCGTCGTGGCGAAGCTGGCAATGCCAGCTTCGCCACCCTGGGTTCACGATGGCACAAGCACTTGTCCGGTCGGGTGGGCTTCCTCAGATGGGCGCCTCTGCACCCCAGGGCCCGGAGACAACCGGTGGGCATTTAGGTGAAGCAGCAAGGACACGTGGGCGCCTGCCCGCAGTGCCAGGCTCGTGATGGTCTCTTCTGCCAGACCGGATGAAGGCCCATTCTGACCGGCAATCAAAATGTGGCAGGCGGCAGCTGGGTGAGGGGTCAGCTGCTGCCCGGGGGTGGCGACGCAGGATTCGACTGGAGCTGTTAGGTCCCTGATGTTGTCGGAGTGATACCCCGTCGCAAAGACGATAAAATCGACGTTGAGCACGCGTCGACCACCAATCTGCCTGTCCTGCAGCGTCACAGTCAGCAGGCACGACTCCTCATCGATGGCCAGAATTTCGCAGTGGGAATGTCGGTGCAAGCGTTGGCGACCAAGGATGCGATCGTCATAGTCACGTCGGGCCAACTCATTGAGCAGCCGGACGTCAGCGACACCGTAGTTTGAGTTTGACAGCTCGGCCCGGACCTGCCCTCGCCACGCCTGATCTGCCTGGTGGAAACGTTGCTCACTTTCCCACGTGTAAAAGCCGTTGACATACGGATTGGCATCAACCGCGCGGAACAGCTGGCCCCGAGAGATGGCGTGCAACTCGAGATCTGGACAGGCGTCTTGCAATGTCAGGAGTGCTTCAACTGCACTTTGGCCACTGCCGACCACCGCCACCCGGGGCGCCGGGTGTTTGCGGATGTGCGCAAGTGCCGTGCTGAAGTGCGAGGTGTGCCACACCTGCTCCCCGCCAGCGACTTGCAAGTGTTCAGGAACAAAGGGCGTTTTTCCTGCCGCGAGGTAAATATTCCGCGTGTACTCGATGGAGCGGCGGCCCTGGGGGTCTTGATAGGTGACCTGGAGGACTTCTCCGTGCTCAGGCAGGCACACCTTGTCAAGATTGGTGACTTCGGCAGAGTAACGCACGTTGGGGGCGAGCTTGTTCAACACCCAACTGAGATACTGTGCATATTCGAATCTCGATGGCGTGTAATCGTTCAGATTGGCTGCCTGCTGAAGACGGCCCTGGTCATGTAAAAAGCTAATATACGTAAACGCACTTTGGGGATTACGCAGTGTCACCAGATCCTTCAGGTAAGACATCTGAATCATGCTGTAGGCCGTTCTCATGCCCGCATGCCACGAAAAGGAAGCGCCCCGCTCCAAATGCAGCATCTTCCAACCAGCCAATTCAGACTGCTCAGCGCACGCGATCAGGAAGGAGAGCTGGGCGGGACCAAGGCCGATCCCGATCAGGTCATAAATGACAATCTCTTTAGGCGAAGGATGCGGCGTCATGTGCCTCCATCAGTCCGTTCATCGGACGAATTCCTATAAGCGCAAAGTGCTTGAAGACTGCAGCAGCCACCGCATCTGCATCTTTGTCATCTACGGCCACATCGCAGCGATCAATGTCGCGGATCAGATTGTTGATTTCGTACTTGAGACGATCCTGAAAGTGAATGAAACTCTGCGTGCAGGCCCCATCAAACGACTCGTGGCCGGAGAACCGCTGTCCTCGCCGGAGCAGGGAAATTTCTGGGCTGACGTGCAAATACACAATGGCGTCGGGCAATGGCAAGAGATGGCGGAGACTGCCCATGATATCAACACGCTCATTGAAGAGGATCTCTTTGGCGAATGATTTAAAGTAGTACGAGTCAACGATGACATCCTGTCCAGCATCAAGTTTAGGCCGGATAACATGTTCATAGAGCGCCACATAGAATTTGATGAAGTCCAACGCTCGTGTGACTGGTTGAAGTTGTCGGCGGATTTCTGACGAGTCACTGTGCAGGGCCCAGCCATACACCTGGGCGAGGGCGGGGTCTGCCTGCATGGCGCGCCAGTCCACCGTGCAGTAACCGCTTGATTTCAGAGTACGTAACAACGTACTTTTCCCGGCCCCATCGCCACCCAAGACAACAATAAATTTTCCACCGTTTGGCGTCATATCTGGCCTCTCGCCTGCGTCGCCAGGCGCTCTGCACGGGCACGGCGCTCAGCGCTTTTAAACGTCACTTTGCCGGCATCGGTCGGGTCAATGTGCCGGAGCATTCGGGGCAGCGCACGGCACATGCCCATTGGCAATCCAAGCGCTTCCATGAGCTGTGTACTGGCAATCGGACCGTCCAGTCGTCGCAAGTACCACGCGACCCGGTCCACCGCCCGGTATGGGATCTCCTCATACACATCTGACCGGACGTGACCCGGGCTTCCCAGGGTCAGCGGACCCGGTGCCATGATCTGCATGAGGTAGCCACGCCGGTGCATCAACGTGCGCGTGGAGACGGAGGTCCCCACCTGTTTGCAGGGTTCGCAGTGAACCGTCAGGCGCAAGCGCACCGCGCCGAAGACCAGTTCACTGCCAGAGGCGAGGGCGTGAAGATCAATATCCTGGAGGACCAGATCTTCTTTCAAAACCCCAGGCTCCAATCCCAGTTGATGGAGGGTATGGAGGTCTGTGGCCAGCACCTGCCGCACAGGGGACGTCGGAAAATGGCCCTGGATGCCCGCCAAGGTCAGGATGAGCTGTTCTGTGCGCCGCCCAGGGTGCCCATGTGCCGCCCGGTGGTAGAGAGCGTGAATTTTCATTCGTGGCGACGCGGCAGAACAAAAGTCGTTTTTGCTGCACTGAAGATATTTGGTTTGTGACCAAGGAGTCGCGCTGTATGTGTATGCGAAAGATCCCAGTACTGTTGAAACTGCTCCCGACTCAGGCCCCGCATGTTCATATCGGCGAGATGTATAACATTCTCTGGCGCTTTTTTCATGACCGCGCTGTACTTCGGGCGGGGTTTAATCCGCAGGGTCAAGGCGGTATAGGGCGCGCGTCGGGTGACCGGCATGTCGGCATGCGTCGCAAATCCAGTGACCCATGAGGTCAACGGGCCGATGCGGGCCCGAATGCCAAGGCAGAGGAGGTTGTCGTGACTCACCTCGTCTTCGACGAAGAGGAATTCACTCGCTCGTATCATGCCAATCAGCACACGTAAGTCTCTCACTGAAGTCACTGTTGGAAACACCAGGGTTAACGTCGAGACATTTTTTGCGCTCAGTGCCTCTGCAATACTCCGATCAATTTCCAAAATACTCGGTTTCCACACAATGGTTTGCCGCCAGCGAAAAAAGTCTGGCCGACGGGCCGCAACAGCGGCGAAAATACACCCGGCCTTGCCACGGGCAAAAAACTGCCACATTTCCTTCTCAACAAGCTCCTGTGTGGGCAAACTCGATGTCAGCATTTAACTCCTTTCCATAGTTAACGTTGTGCTGTCGGCAGACGACAAGCACGCGGCGGCATACGGGGCCCAAGCCGTGTCGAGTCGACACGACGAAATGAGATCGTGATGTTGGATGAGCGACCCTGAACCGGGGCGCGCACAACCATAGAGCAGCCCTCGTGCTTTGTCATGCACATGTGAGCAGCACATCGGGTGCTGGGGGCCAGGCCCCCAGTGGCCATAGGCATGAGGCCCTGTGCGCAGAAGCAGCCTATGGCGGTGGGCATGGGCGGAGTCGGCGCACAGATCGTGCAAGGCGTTCGTGTGGCTGCCGCCGCACACACTCCTGGCTGGCCGGATACGCGGTGGTGAAGCAGGCCCCTCAATTGTCATCCGCAGGTCAGCAGCATGGACACGTGCCCTGTCTGACTCAGCCTGGTGTCTTCTGCCTTGAGCCTGTGCTCCTCTCCAGGTGGAGCTCGGGGCGCCTCCGTTTCTGCACATGGGCTGGCCCCAAATTTTGGACAGTTTCGAGTAGAGACTCGGCTCAAGAGCAGGGTACATCATCAGCGGTTCCTGCCTGACCAGGGGAAGGTCGGACGTTCGCCTGTGCGGTGTTCTGTCCGCACAGGGGGGCGTTCGGCCGCCCCCTGGACTGTTCGGCATGCTCGTGAGGGGTTCGGTAGCCCAGCGACGAATGTGGCCGCCTCTCGTTGTAAAACGCCTGGTAGCCATCCAGCACCACCTGGGCGTGCCGCGCCGAGTACAGCACCTCCAGATTCAGGCATTCCTCCCGCAGCCGAGAGTGAAAACTCTCGGCGTAGCCGTTTTGCCAGGGCTTCCCCGGCTCAATGAACCGGGTGCCGACCGCATTCACAGCCAACCAGATGCCCAGGTCACGAGCCATAAACTCTGGCCCGTTGTCACTCCGGATGAATCTGGGTGCACCACGCGCCGCGATGACGTCCTGAAGCACGTCCTTCACATCCAGGGATGTGAAGGACGCCGCCACCCGCAGCGCCAGGGATTCACGGGTGAACTCGTCGGTCAGCGTCAGGATCTTCAGCGTTGTCCCCCCGAACGTCTGGTCGAACAGGAAGTCATACGTCCACACGTGATCCGGGAACTCAGCCTGCATGGGAACACTCGCCCCAGTGCGGATCTTCTTCCGGCGCCTGGTCGTGACCGTCAGGTGCTCCTCGCGCCAGATGCGCCGGACCTTCTTCCGGTTGATGCGATGTCCCTCCTGGACGAGCAGCGCGTGAATGAACCGGTACCCGCGTCGAGGATGCACAAGGGCCAGTTCGCGAATGCGCTGCCGGAGATCCCCATCGTGACGCGGCTTCGGACGGTAGTACCAGGTGGATCTGGGAATGCCCACCAGGAGGCAAGCCCGTTCGGGCTTGACCTGGGCGGCAACGAGTTGCCTCGCTGCCGCCCGTCTCTCGGCGGGCGTCACCGCTTTTTCTGGATCACGTCCTTCATCGCATCGATTTCCAGGCGTTGCTGCCCGACTATTTTCAGCAGGCGGGCGTTCTCTTTCTCGAGTTGGCGAAGCCGCTTGGCTTCGCCAACAGTGGTGTCGCCGTACTTCTTCTTCCAGGCGTAAAAGGACGCCGGACTGCAGCCGAAGTCACGGCACAGGTCCTCGACTGGCTTCTCACCCTTTTTGGCGTCCTGGAGCAGCTTGATGATCTGATCTTCGCTGAACTGCCGGTTTTTCATAGGGGCCTCGCTTCCCAGCCTACGGCTGGCGGGGGCGAGCCTGACTCTCTACTTCATCCCGTCCAGTTTTCGGGGGGCAGACCACACACATCTGTAGAACCGCGCGGCGCTCAGCCAGTACAGTGCAGCCATCCCCCATGACCCTGGCCACTCCCGCTGCTGCCTCCCAGGGCGTCCTCCTCCGCGCCGTGGCCGCCGCCACAAACCCCGGCGCGCCGAAGGCGAGTACGAGACCAGCCTCAGCCGCGGGGTCACCACCCTGATCGCCGATCAGGTCACCCTGGCCCAGCAGCTCCAGGCCTGGGACGCCATGCGTCAGAACCTGACGGGCAGCGCGGCCCCACAGGCGGACCCCGCCGCCCACGGCCGCGCGGTCGAAGCGCAGGCGCTCCGGGACCTGCAGGCGGCACTCCCAACCGGCTGGACCCTGGAAACCAGCATCATCCTGGCGCGTGGCGGCGACGCGGACGCCCTGCTCATCACCGGCAATGGTGAACGGTTTGCCCTGGACGTGAAGGCCCGCACCGACGAGATGGACCTCAGTGCCCCGAAGGGGGACCGGGCCAAGAGCTGGGCGGAGATTTACGAGCAGGTCACCCTGGCTGCCCGGCAACTTCAGGCCCAGGGCGTGGTGTGGCAACCCCGCACGAAAGACACCGCCTTCACACCCGTGGGTGACCTCTGGGCCGCGCGGGGGGACGCCAGGGCGCTGGTGGGCGCCCTGCAGGAGCGCACCACACCTCAGGCCGCTGCGTCCACCCCACACGAGGTGCTGGAGGTGTCCCCAACCGCGACATTGGAGGACATCAAAGCGGCCTACCGCCGACTGGCCAAGCAGTATCACCCCGACCGGGTCGCCAGCCTGGGGCCAGAGTTCCGGCTGCTGGCCGAACAGCGGATGAAGCAGATCAATGCCGCGTATGAAGCCCTGACGGGGCGCTGAAGACTGCCTTGCACGTCAAGGACCACAGCAGTTCGCGTCGGCGACCTAACTTACCCAACTGGCTTCTGACACACGGCCTGACGGGCACCACAGGCGGACCGCCTGAAAGACTTTACGCCGGAGGGTCAGTCCCCAGCGACCTCGGCACCGACTTGCCCTGCCAGCGCTTTGGGCACGTCAGTGTGTAAAAGCTCATCGTGGCGCCCAAGGCCAGGAGGGACAGCGCGCCGTAGCCCAGAGGAATTACCATGCCCCTATACCCCAACGCCAGCACATCGTGTGGCGCCCTTCGGATTTCCTCACGCCAGCTCAAGCGGTAGACCACCGTGGTCGGCGCCAACGCCAGGGTGATCAGCCCGAGGATGACCAGCACCAGCCAGCGCACAAATTGAACGTTGTTCTGTTCACTGCCCACAGGTTGTCTCCTGGCTGGGCTGGAGTGAGTCTGCGAGTACCGGGCCCCGTTACGGGGGGACTTGGTCTTCATGCGCACTGCCACCAA
The DNA here is from genome assembly GCF_013337115.1 of Deinococcus sp. JMULE3. Lineage (NCBI taxonomy): Bacteria > Thermotogati > Deinococcota > Deinococci > Deinococcales > Deinococcaceae > Deinococcus > Deinococcus sp. JMULE3. The sequence goes on along the minus strand of NZ_SGWE01000002.1, from coordinate 71,241 downwards.
GCGCCTGGCCGCCACGATATCCACGGTCGGCGCGTTCTGCAAATCTCCGTTGTTCGTCTCGCGCTGCAGCACGAGACGGCTGACGTGCAGCACAGAATGTCACGCGGCTCCCGCCATTCAAATACGACCATATCCATAAAAATTTCCAGTGTTGGTTAAGAGGTTAGCCGAGAACATGTCGGGCAGGCCCTGTGCACTTGGTTAAATCGGCTCGTCCTCTGTACCGGACATCTTCAGGTTGAGGCTGTGCTGGACGCAAAATTCCTGAACGTATGATCGGTCGCGAATCGGCACAACAAACGGCGGTGTTTTGGGTGTGTGACCATCCCAGAACCCGCCGATCTCCAGCGTACTGAACTCACCCGCCATTTCAAAGCCTGCGTGCCCTTCCTGCGCCACGACACGCTGCAGCGTGTCGTGGACGTGATCTTCGCGATGGTGACCGCGAGGAGCGTGAACCAGAGTGACCTGTGCGCCCACCTGCCTGGGGCAAGCTCCCTCGACGCGAAGAAACGCCGGGTGGAACGAGGGTGCCGGGATCCCCAGCTGACTGGACCGGTGTTCCTGGCCTTCCTGCTGGCCCTGCTGCCCCCTGGGAAACTGCTGCTCAGCATGGACCGGACGACCTGGGAGCGTGGCGAGTCGCCCCTGAACCTCCTGGTCCTCGGCGTCGTGTTGCACGGGTACACGGTGCCGCTCGTCTGGACCGCTCTCGATCACGACGGCAACAGCGGCACGGTCCGGCGCATCCAATTGGTCTCACGACTCCTGAAGGCCCTTCCAGCGGGCCGCTGGAAGGGCCTGGTCGCTGACCGGGAATTCATCGGCGGGGAGTGGTTCCGGTTCCTGAGACGCAAGGGCATCAAACGGGCCATCCGCATCCGGAAGAACGCTGTCGTGGACGAGCTGCGCGTGGACACGTGGTTTGGAGATCTGCAGGTCGGGGAGGTGCGGTGCCTCGCCGAGCGGGCCAACGTCTACGGTGAGGTGATGCAGGTCGTGGCCACCAGGTCCCCCGCGGGGGACCTGGTGGCCATTGCCACGGATTTCAGCGTGTGGGACACCTGCATGCTGTACCGGGCTCGCTGGTCGGTGGAGTGCACGTTCGCGAGCCTCAAGGTCCGCGGGTTCGATGTGGAGCGGACCGGCATCACCCACCCGGACCGGCTGGAACGTCTGTTCGGGCTGGTCGTCCTGGCCTGGATCAGCTGCCTCCGGGTCGGCGTGTGGCTCCAGGCGCAGGTTCCGGTCAAGGTGAAGGCTAATGGCCGCCCGGCCATGAGCCTCGTGCGGTACGGCGCGGAGCGGCTGTGCCATGCCCTGCGGTGGAATCTCCCCGAGTTACCCGCACTGATCAGGCTGCTGAGCACGCCATTTCACGCGCCAGGCGCGGCTTGAAGGCAAGATGTCCGGTACAGAGCGGCTCGTCCATGAGCCGATGGCCTCAGCACCTGACACTTCAGGTTGAATGGCGTTCTGGACGCAGTGCGGCATGACAAAGGGCGGTATCTGGGTCTGTGACAATCCGCGATACCGCCCGCCTGCATGCTGACACGCTGGCTGCCCACCTCAAAGCCCACCTGCCTCATCGCCGCCTTGATGCCCTGAGGCGTCTGGCCGAAGTGCTCCTGGCACTGCTTCAGGCGGAGTCCACCCGGCACCGCAAGATCGCGCTCCATTTGCCCCGGGACGCCAGTCTCGAATCCAAGACCCGCACCGTGGCCCGCGTCTTCCACGATGCTCAGCTCACCCCGCAGGACGTCTGTGACGTCCTGCTTCCCCTGCTCCCCGACGGCAAGCTCACGCTAGATCATGGACCGGACGACGTGGCACTACGGCCAGACCCCGCTGAACATCCTGGTCCTGGGGGCCATCCTCGGGGGCGCCGTCATCCCGCTGGTGTGGTCGATCCTTCCACACCAGGGGAACAGCAGCACCGGGGCCCGGATCCTCCTGGTCGCCCGTCTGCTCAAGGTCCTGCCCGCCAGACGCTGGGCCGTGCTCATCGCGGACCGGGAGTTCGTGGGGCAGGAGTGGTGCACGTCCCTGCGCTGGAAGCGCATCCGGCAGTGTCTGCGCATTCGGGAGAACACCCGTGTCGAGGATGAGCTCGCTCGGGACCTGTTCACCACACTGCAACCGGGTGAAGTCCGCACGCTATTCGAGCGCACCTGGGTGTATGGCGGGTGGATGCACGTGGTCATCACCCTGTCCCCCGCGGGGGACAGGGTGATCGTCGCCTCTGATTTACCCGTCCTGGACGTATTGAGCACGTATCGTCTCCGCTGGGGCATCGAGTCCGCGTTCTCGTCGTTGAAGGGCCGCGGGCTGAACCTGGAGGCGACCCACATGACGGCCCCTGAGCGGATCTCGCGGCTGTTCGGACTGCTGTGTGTCGCACTGGCGTGGATGGCCCGGGTGGGTGCGCAGACGGGGCAGGAGAGCCCACCGCGGCAGGACAATCGGGGACGGGCGGTGGTCAGCCAGGTGCGAATGGGGTGGCAGGTGCTGAGTCAGGCGGTGCGGTGGGGCGGGGAGGCCTTCTGGGGCTGCTTTGAGCTGCTCAAAACGCCTTTTCCGCCCACCCACACGTCAAATTCCCGAAGTGTCAGGTGCTGAGAGGGCCGTCAGAACGAGGCGACGATCACCCCTACACATGGGACGGTGTCGGCATGACGGCCCAAATTGAATTACTCCAAAACCGTATGATGGCGCCATGGTTAAAGGGCTGCCCATGAAGCCAATTCGTGAAGCGCAGTATCACGATGAGCTGAACCTAGCTCGGCTGAACGTTATCCTAGCCACAAACCGAACCAAGCTGCAGCACTGGCAGAAGAGACTCCAGTTGGACGCGTTTGGAGAAATTGCCATTGAGTGCACCGCAGCTAATGGTCACGTGGTCCCACACGGTCTCGACAATGACGTGTTGATGGGCCTGATCACAGGAGCCGTGTTACAGAATGTTGAACCTGGAGGCGAGATCCGGCTGACCGCGACCGAACTCATTCGATTGAGCGGTCTGCCGGACTGTGAGCGTGTCTTTCAGCGCCTTGAAGAATCTCTGGAGCGGCTCCAGTGGACCGCCCTCAAGATCAGCGAAGCCTGGTTTGATGAGGGTAAACAGCACGCACGCAGCATCAAACTGTCCATCGTCAGCAAACACTGGGTTGAGAACGTTACTGATCCCACTGTCAAGAATCCGGGTCAGTGGCAAGGCATAACAAAGCTGGTTATCCGCCTGGATCCGGAACTGACGAGAAGCATTCGCATTGGATACATTAGGCCGCTCAATAGTGCCATTCTCGGTCAGATCAAACAGCCGATGGGGCGGAGCGTCTACCGAGCACTGTCGCTCCTCCGCACCACCTCAACGACAAGTGGACCAGCGCCGCTGTGCATGGAACTCCCGCTCGTCGCCTGGGCCGATCACCTTGGGTTGACGCATCATCTTCCAGAGCTCAACTTCGTTCAGAAAATTCAGCGGGCCCTGGAACCTGCACATGCAGCCTTGCAGAGCGCAGGCTACTTAGCGGAGGTCAAATATAGTGGCCGAGGTGATGCCAAAACCGTGTCATACACGTTCGCTGCAGAAGAAATGCAGCCGGTCAACCCAGAGGTTGCACAACTACTCCGACCACACCTCGGAGAACAGCGCGCCATTCAGTTGGCCACTGAGCTGACACCAGAGCATGTCCGGACAGTCCTGGGGCAGTTCGAGAGGCTGCTCCAGACTGACTACAGCCGGAAAGTTCGCAGCCGACCAGGGCTACTCCACGACATGTTGATCAATCCAGGCAAGTACAACAGCGTCACCGGTTTGCCAGAAAAACCCACGGCCAGACAACCTATCCGGGAGCTTTTACCCATTGACGACGTCATGCCAACACCAAACCAAGCTGCCTTCGAGATGACCTTTAAAGTCGTGTCTAGATCTTGGCAGGAAGCCAACATCCGGCAGTACAAGCCCCGGTTATGGGAACTCTACAAAGATGGCCGAATCACGACGTTCGACTTGTCACGGCAGCTTTCCGACCTTGATCCATCGTCAGTGGCCGCACAACTTGATCGTTGGGAGCAGGCTGTCTGATCTGTTTGCTCAACTGATAGAACACCAGGAGTGGAGGGAAATCCCTCCGCTTTTTCGTTCAATCACCTCCGACTCTTTGGGTGAGTTCTGGACTGCCTGCCTCCGACTCTTTGGGTGAATTGCCGAAATCCACCACCGACTCTTTGGGTGAATTACCTCCGACTCTTTGGGTGAGTTCTGGACTGCCTGCCTCCGACTCTTTGAGTGAATTGCTGAAATCCACCACCGACTCTTTGGGTGAATTACCTCCGACTCTTTGGGTGAGTTCTGGACTGCCTGCCTCCGACTCTTTGAGTGAATTGCTGAAATCCACCACCGACTCTTTGGGTGAATTACCTCCGACTCTTTGGGTGAAAAAATTGTTTTTTGTCGTCTGAGGCGGAATTTTCCTCGATGCCTAGAAGAAGATCTTCTTATATTTTTAAATGCTTTTAAAACATAAGAAAACTTCATCCAGAAAGGGCACGCAGTTGTCGAGTTGGTCGCCCTGCCGTTCATGGCACAGGCCCACCGCGTCGCACACACGGTTCTGGACCAGTCATTTAAGTACGACGCACCAAAGAAGTAGACTTGGGCATGGCCCGTTCCCATCGGCGCATTGAGATTTCCGAAGAAGATGACCAGCGACTTCGTGAGCTGGAAACCAGTCGGCACACCTGCCCGAAGGTCCGACTTCGGGCCAGCATTCTGCGCCTTCACCGACAAGGTTGGACCGTTCCTCAGCTGTCCAACCACTTCAATCGGAACCATCAGGCGATTCACAATGACCTGACGAGATTCTCCCAACACGGCATTCCTGGGTTGGCGGACGCGTGTTCACCGGGTCGACCTTCCCACATGACCCCAGAGATCGAGCAGTTTCTCCGCGAGAAACTGCTCGAAGAGCGCTTCTGGAACGCTCCGTTGCTCTCCGAGCAGATCAGCAGGACGTTCGGAGTCACCATCGGACCTCGCGCGCTGGCTAATCATCTCCAGCGCCTGGGATACAGCTGGAAGCGGGCCCGCTATTCACCAGCCAAACAGCTCGACCCGGACATCGTTCAGCACCATCAGGACTCCCTCGAGACCTTAAAAAAGGGGCACTGGACGGCAGATTGACCCTGAAATACCTTGATCAGACGGGCCTCTCCCTGATGTTGTCGGTGGGTGCGACCTGGTTCAAGCGTGGTTCTGGGCACCAATTCGCGATCCCCACCCGGTGGGGATCGTCAGGGCGCATCAACTTGATCGGAACCTACAGCCTGCATCGTCACGAAGAGGTACTCGAAGTCCGCGAACTCACAGGAACCTGCACCGGGGATCAGGTCACGGCCTATCTGGACACGCTTGCCGCCGAATGCCGTCCTGGGCAGCTCACAGTCGTGGTGCTGGACAATGCGGCCTTTCACAAGGGAGCTCTGATCAGGGAACGACGTGGGGTGTGGGAGCAGCAGGGACTCTATCTGCGGTATCTCCCGCCGTATGCTCCTTTTCTAACAAGAGTTTCCACTTCCCTGCTGATGTCGTGTCACGCGGCGTCAAGCAGGGGTCCGTCCTGCTCAAGGCCGGTCAGGACGTACTGTTCGGCATTCTGAGCTGCCTGCCGTTGTGCGGCTCGCCACGTCATGCCCGGTCCTTCCCGACGCACCCGTAGCACTGCGTGAAAGGCTTCCACCACGCACCACACCCAGTTCTCCTGCGCCTGGAGCGTCCGGCAATGACAGCGTCCCAGCCCCAGATTCTGCTTGAAGAACCGGTGGATCACCTCGATTCCCCAGCGGGCCTTCCAGGCCCGCAGCAGTGAGCGAACCGTGACGTCACCACCAAACGTGCTGAACAGGAAAAACCGTGTCCACTCCCCGTGCACCTTGCGCCACACGATCAGGACATCGAACCCACCGACCTCACGGGCAACCGGCAATCGACGGACGCGCCACCCGAACTCCGCGTACAGGTGACAGCGTTCCGGAGGGAACTGCCGGCTCAGCGCACCGAGGGTGAGGGACTCACCCTCGAACTGCACGGTCATATTGGCTTTGGCACGGATCAAGACCGGAATCTGATGCTCGCGACTGAAGGTCACGGCCGCGTCCCGCCCGAACTCTCCATCCAGCAGCAGACCCGCCATGGGGACGCCCGCCGCGAGGCAATCCTGAACGACGTGGATCATTTCCTGCGTGGCGGTGCGGTACGGGTAACAGGTCGTCTCAAGGGGCTGGGAAACCTTGAAGCGCTCGAGCAACGGAACTGGATCTTCACCGAACCTGACCAGGGCCGCGGAGGTGAACTGATGGCCCAGACGGGTCTGAGCCTGACCGCTGTAGTGGTAGTTCACGCCTTCCATCGTCCGTCCGGCGTGGGGCACCATGACGAAATCGATGGCCAGGAACGCGCCGGAAGGCGCGTTCCTGGCTCGACGCTGGAGGTCTTCTGTCGATGCGAAGGAGTCCCGTGCCATCTCTTTGGAGATGGCACTTTTCCGCAGGGTGCTGTAGGGGACGAGGCCACTGAGGCTGGTGACCCGGTTCAGCTGGGCGGTGATGATGCTGTGCGGTAGGCTAGGGATGCGAGGCATAGTCACTTCGCATCAAGGCCCATGAGACCGGGGAATTTCAAGCCCCTGCCTCTTGGGCCTTCGTTCTGGTCGCTGTTCTCTCTCGCGTGGAAACTCTTGTTTCTAAACCTGATTGAGGAGGTGTGGCGCAGACTGAAGGGCATCCTGATGCCCCGCCGCTGCTACAACTCGGTCGCTGAACTTCGGGATGCTCTGCTGACTGGGCTCAAGATTCTCGGAACTCGGTTTATCTGAATCTTAAATGCGCTGTACTTAGTACAACGGGTTGCCTGCAGAGTCTTATCCATGACCAAGGGTCCGCCTTAGGCCGTGCAGACCCGCGTGTGCACCGTTGCCCAGACCGAGAACCGCCAACACACTCGACCAAGCATTGATCCCAGGGGGTTTCCACTGTTGTCCCCTGAATACCCCCTCCCCCCTACGGGGGCAACGGTGTCGTCACCCCCACGCACATCACGCTGCAGGCATGCGCCAAGGATTCACACTGATCGAGTTACTGGTGGTGATCGCCATCATCGCGGTCCTCGCCGCCCTGCTGCTGCCCAGCTACGCGGGCGCGATCAAAGACACCGACCGCAGGGCCGCCACCCTCCACGCCCAGGCCGTCCGCCTGGCCCTGAACACGACACTGGCAGGTAATCCCCAGCTGACCACGGCCACTTGGGGGACCGTGACCTGCACGTCGGCGCGCGACATCACCGCGAACGGCGTGACGACCCCAAACGGTGGAAACGGCTGGTCAGATGCCCCCCGCGGCACCTCCTGCGTCGCCGTGTCAGAAACGCAACGCACGTACCGGGTCACCGTTACTCTCGCCGACGGCTCCACCGCGAGTGCACCGTGAACCGCGCCGGATTCAGCATGGCCGAGATCCTGGTCGTCATCGCCATCACGGCCATCCTCACCGCGATCGGCGTCACGGCCATGCCCAAGCAGAACCAGGACGTCACCCTGGACGGCCTGCCGAGCCGGTTCATGGCCGCCCTGGAAAGTGCTCACGGGCAGGCCATGGCCGAACGCACCACCGTCACCCTCGCCGGTACGGCCCGGGAGCTCACCGTGACCACCGTCGACGGGACAGAACGCGTCTCCTTCGCCCCGGCACAGGCGGGCGGCACCATTACCATCCAGCCCAGCGGCTCCACGACAGGCACCGTCACGCTCACGCTGCCCAACGGAACATGCAGCCGGTACAGCCTGACCATGTACGGCACCAGTGCAGCAGGGATGTGCTGATGCGGCATCACGCGCACCGAACGTCCGGGCTCACCCTCGTCGAAGCCCTGGTCGGCACACTCCTCCTCCTCCTCGCGCTCACCGCGTTCGCCGCAGTGGCCGCGCAATCCGCTCGAGTCGTCGCAACCGGGCAACTTGCAGGCTATGCCGCCGATGCCCTGAACGGCGCCGCTCAGGCTGCCCAGCGTGGCAACACGCAGTACACCCAGGCCCGCACCCTTACCTCGGACGAACTCCGCCTCCTTGCTCAGAGCGCGGGCCGACGGAACGATCTCTCAGCAGCCCTGACCGGCGATGTCGTACCCCAAGGCGGCAACCCACCCCGAGTCCGGATTTCTATTCGAGGACCCGGTATCGCCATCAGCGAGGTGGTCACTGTCCCAGGCGGCACCCCGTGACCCGCCCCCACACCCGTCGCAGATGGGTGCCACCGTTTACCACTGGTCCCCCCATCCACCATCCGGCCCCCGTCACACCACCTGAGGAGTCATCATGATCAAATCCACCCCCCCACCCATACGCGGCTTCACCCTCATCGAGGTCCTGGTTGCCGTCACGATCGCTGTCCTAGTCGTGGGCTTCGTCGTCGCCATCATCCCTCGCGCGACCAGTACCTCCGCCGAACAGGCCCAAACAGTGCGCGCCACGACCCGCGTGAGTGCCGTCACCCAGATCCTCGTCGAGCAATTCAACGACGGGGGCTTCGCCGGCTTCACCACGGGCACCAGCTCCACACTCACCGCCGTGTTCACGACGGGCGCTTCAACCACCGTGCCCCTCCAGCGAGACTTCGCCACGGCCTCGACCATCTACGTGCCCGGCCTGCGGGCCACTGTAGGTAGTCAGGTCCTGCTCGTCACCTCATCCGGCATCAGCAAGGTCGCAACCGTGACAGCCATGCCGAGCACGGGCGTATTCACGCTCGACTGCCAGCCAGGCCTGCCGACCACTGGCACGGTCGTGGCCTACCCGGCGCGCACGCTCACCCTGGCCCTCCAGGACGGCACCATCCGCCGCACCACCAACGGCGTCACGAGCAGCCTGGGCAGCAGTGAAGGTGTCTCGTTCTCGTACCTGTACGAGGAGACCCCGTCCGGCCGCCTCATCCGTGACCCAGCAGGCGCTCCTGCGAACCGCGTAGCCGCTGGCACACTCGTCGGCCTCGTCCCAGTCAGTGTCGATCCCCGAGCTGATCGCGCAGCCGCTGTGCCCCTCCAGGTGTCTAGGATCCGCCGCATGCTGGGATGCACCGAATCGGCCGCCATCACCCCGAACGAAGGCCGCCTGAACGTCACCATCTCCGGCCTCCCCACCGGCGCCACACCCGACGTGAGCCTGAGCGGCCCGGACGCCGCCGTCAACGGACAGCGCCCCACGTCCAGCCAGAGCTACCAGCCCGTCCAGCGCGGCACGTACGCCATGACCGCACGGCAGGTCAGCGCGGGCGGCCGCACGTACGTCCCAGAAGTCCGCGGGTCACCCGCCACACTCCTGAACACCTGGGGCCAGATCTACATGGCCACCACGTACCGCGAAGCCCGGGGCACCATCACCGCCAACGTCACTGGCCTCCCCGCCGGCGGCCAGGGCACCATCACCCTGACTGGCCCCGACGCACAGACCATCAGCGTCTCGAACGGCAGCACGGCCATCAGCGTCGCCGCCGGAACGTACAGCGTGTCCGCACCCGCCGTCACCATCAGTGGCGTCACCTACACACCGACCGTCCCCTCCTCGATCACCGTCACCAATAACGGCAACGTCACGCTCCCCGTGAACTACACCGCGCCGACTGGCGGAACGTTGGTCGTCAACGTGATCGGCCTCCCGACCGGAGGCATGGCCGACATCACCTACTACTACCTTGCGAACGGCGCGACGTCGAAGCAAACATCAGGCAGTGGAACCGTTACCTTCTCGGGCCTTGCAGCAGGCAACTACGTCGTGTATGGCAGCAATTGGCTGACGTACGCCACAACCAACGTCGTCGCGACCCTTCCGGCGGGTGGAACGCAATACGTCACGTTGAACTACGGACTCGGAGCTAGCGAACCGAGGGATCCACCTGATCCACCTGTAGTGCCGACACCGGTCACCCCACCACCGAGTAGTCCGAGCCCCACACCTACACCCACACCTACGCCGAGTCCCACACCCACACCATCACCAGAGCCGAGTCCGACACCAACTCCGCCACCTTCCGGCGGCGGTGGTGGCGGTGGTGGCGGTGGGCCACCCCAGTGCTTCTACGACGGACATGGTGATGGATCGTGTGGTTTTTAACACTAGTCATCACTATCGCTTGACAAGAGCCCCCGGTATTGCTCTTTAAGAGGAGAGGATTTGGCTGGCACTCCAGTGGCCCACGACGCCCAAACGTGAGTACCGCCAAGTCCTCTCCTTTCTCTCACACACACGCTCAGGCGCCACGTCCGCCACTAGGAGCCACCATGAAACGTCTTGCTGCATCTGTGATCCTTCTGAGCGCCCTGCTCGCCTCCTGTGGAGGTACGACCCCCACCACCCCACCGCCCCCCACCACCAATATCCCTGAACCCAGCACACCAACTCCCACACCCACCCCGGAACCCGTTCCGCCCACTCCAACTCCTACGCCACCGCCAGCGCCCACAACGGTGTTTATTCCGGTGGCCGGCGCTGCCGTAGGCAGCGGGGACGGGACTGTGATCGGCACAGTTCGAGTCAGTCCGAGTACACAGGAAGTCGAAGTGATGACACTCGCCAACGAGCTCCGCACAAAAGGAACGCTCAACGGCCAACCCGCAATAGCGAAAACCTGCGCTGAGGGTACCTTCCGAGCAAATGAGCTCCAGCCACTCACATATCAAGGCCTCCTGTCCTACGCGGCGCGGAAGCACAGCACATACGTCGCAGAAGTGAGCTACGACGGTCACGACGAGCTTCAGACCGACTCGACGTTCTTCTACGGAGCGTCTCCCCGTGCCCGCAAGGACCGAGCGTACGAGGAATTTTCTGTACCCGCCCTCAACTTCGGTCCGGGAGAAATCGTAGCTACCGGGCGCACCAGACCCACTGCCGACGCAGTGCTGCGTGCTTGGATGGCCAGCGCCCCACACTGTGCGATTCTGATGTCCGCAAACGCAAAGTTCATGGGCGCCGGATACGCGTACGCTGAACCGAACACCGCTGCAAACCGGTGGGGGCACAGCTGGACCATGATGTTCTTTTGAGCCTGTTGCGTTTCAAGGCCCCGTTGTGGGGCCTTTTTTCGTGCTCGTTGTGGTCACCCCTATGCCGGCTAGGGTCAAGAAATGCACAAGCATATCCTGGCGGCCGCTTTGGCCCTGAGTTGCACCGCACACGCCCTCACGATCCGTCTGCCCGAGAGTCTCGAAGTCGGCCGTCGTATTCCCCTGACGACCATCCTGGATAGTCGCTCAGCTACGGTCGCCAGCAATGCCCCCGACGTGATCGAGGTGAGTGGGGGCGCGTTGATCGTCAAACGTCTGACGCCGACCGGCACGGTCGTAACGCTCACCGCGAAGGAGGGCGTGACACAGGCCCAGGCGAATGTCCGGACGCACGGGGTGGAGGTGATGCCTGGCCTGGGCACACTCCTGCCCGGCACCTCAGCGCCAGGCCTGCATCCGTTCGTCGTGGTGCGTGCCCGAACCACGAGCGGGAAAGGTCCCGAGAAGATGACGATCACGCTGAAGAAGGGGGACCAGGTGATTGGGAAACCCCTGCAGGTCACGCCCTTCCAGCTGGGCGGCATGAGTGCTTTCGCGTCGACGTTGCCGGTGACCGGGCCGGTCACCATTGAGGTGAGAGCGGCCGACGTGGCCCTCGCGGCAGCCTTCAGCACGGGTGGCATTGTGCCGGCGACGGCCAGTCTGGTGCAGGGCGTGAGGGGCTCCGTGCAGGGGCGAGCGCTACAGCTCACCGGGACTCTGCCCGCAGCGACGACGGTCTCGGCACGGCTGATCCGGCAGGGAGCGGTGGTGCACGAGCAATGGTTGAACGTCGCCGCATTCCCGGCGACCGTGCCTCTGACTCAGGCCCCCGCGGGAGCAGCAGATCTGGATCTGCGTGTCTATAGCGAACCCGTCTTCAATGACAGGACGGTGCTGCCGGGCAGTGCCACCTTCGTGCAGTACCGGGCAGCCAAGCTCAATCTGCGTTAGTGATCTCCCACAAACGGCACCACACAAACGTGGTCACCCCCCGGCATGGGACGGTGGACACCATGGATATCGCTGCGGGTACGCTCACACTCCGACCGAACAGTGCGGCCTTCTCGCCCAAACCCGGCCAGCAGGATCTCGCCCTCCTGAATCAGCATCTGCAGGAGCGGTACGCGCTCAGCACCCTGCACAATGGCCTCCTCTACCGCGCTGTCGTCGGTGCGGCCGTAGCTGACCTCATGACGCGCGATTCTCCGACAGCATCCCCGCTCGCCGAGCAGCTGCTCCGACAGACCATCGATGCAGCCCGTCTCGCCTGGGTCGTGGATCGCGCGGGCGGACGACCGCAGGTTCGCCTCTCTCAACCCATCCTGACTTCCCAGGGCGTGTGGTACGGCCCGGCAGAGCAGGTCCTGAACCAGCACGACCTCTCGGCGCACTGCGATGCTCACAGTGCCGCATACATGCAGGCGCAGTACCCACTCCACGTTCCCCAGGATGGTTACTGGGATGGCCTGGAGGCCTGTCTGTACGCCGCACCAATACCGATCATGCTGCCGCCCCACGTGCGGTTGCTGATCACTGATATCCGCGGCCGCCGCCAGAGTGCCCACACCACCCCGATCCTGTGGGACGCACAGGTACCGGCTGGGCATCACAACGCCACTGTCGTCCACCTCTCCCACCCGGAAGCGTCAATCGGCGAGGTGGTCCTCGTCCTAGATCTGCCCCGACCCGGCGTACAGCAGACCATGGAGGAGCGTGGTGCGCTCCGGAGCATCACCTACCTGACGAGGACGACGTCCTGGCAACTGGGTTGGCAGACCACTCAGCGCATCCAGCCGGACGGCAGGGCCACGGACGGATCAACCGTTCACTATCAGGCGGTCAGCCAGGGCCAATGGGGCGCTCAGGAGGCCCGGCATCTTGCCCTGGCCCTCGCGGCCGTCCCGCGTGATCTCTTGCCCTGTACACACCGGACCAGCCAGAACTGGCCCGTCGCGTACTACCCGTTGCACCCGGCCAGCTCGTCGCGCCCGACGGCATCTCAGCACACCACACCATGAGTGTCGCCACCCCCACGCACGCCACGCTGACGGCATGCAACCGAGAGGCTTTACCCTCATCTGGGTCCTGATCGTCCTTGTGATCCTGGCCGCCGTCAGCGGCGCCATGCTGCAATCCGCCAACACCAGCGACCGGACCGCACGCGCCGTCGCGCGGGGCACCCTCATTCGCATCCAGGAACAGAACACCCTGACCTACGGTCAACGCCTCCTGGAAGCCAATGCAGGCACACTCCTCCGGTCCCTACCAGCCGCGAGTTCACATGCGACCGGAGAACTCCAAAGCCAGTTGCAACGCCAGGTCGACGAGTGGTGCACCCGGAACATCGACGGGAGTGGAAGCCAGATTCGGATCTACTTCTCCTCCACGGCGTGCGGTACGGGGCTGCCCGAAGGACAGACAGCTCCAACCCTCCAGTTGAAAAGCACGGGCACGAACCTATGGGCCATGGAGGCCGAATTCTTCCTCGTGGCAGGACCGCCGAGTCGCCCCACCGTTCGCCGAGGCACACTCAACGCGCGCTATGGTGCGCCCCCTGCCAGCGCGTACGCCCTGCTGAGCGCCGGCGACACCACGCTCGATTCGCGCGTCCGCATCCAGGGAGACGCGCACGTGGATGGCCGACTGACGCTGCGAGGTACGGTGGATCTCAGTGGAGCCCTCAGCACCAGCAACTGTCAGGTCGTCACGGCCGGATGTGTCGGCGCCGCTGAAGTCAATCTCGCCGACACCCGCACCAATGTCATGTCCATCGTCCCCACGCCCGCTCACCCGGCTGACCTCACCGGTGCCCTCAGCGTCGGCCAAGCGGGAGAGACGGCCGGGATGACCACACCCAGCCTGTCAGGCCTCACGATCGTGGCCAACACCGTCGACCTCGGTGTCCTGGCAAGTGGTGAGCAGTACATCCGAGCTTGCGTGTCGTTCTTCGCGTGCACGACGTACCTCGGGACGACAGACGGCGACCTACAGGAAGGGAGCGTGCGGAACGCCACCCTCATCTCAGGGTGGACCGGCGCGATCGGCATCACGCCCGCAGGGTCGGAGGTGGTGATCCGTCCCGTCAACCCTGACGCGCCGAGCGTGGCGCGCTCACTGAGCCTCGTCGTGACGGGGGCCGCGAAGGTGGACGGGAACCTCACGTACACGCAGACCAGTTGCTCAGTCGACTCCTGCACGTCAGACCTGTCCACGGACGCCCTGTCCATTCAGGCCTCCAGGGTGACCGTGACGACTCGCACCGTGCGGACCCACGCGACAGTCATCACGGATCAGTTCCTCGTGACAGCCCCGTTAACCCTGTTCGGATCGCTGATCGGTGCACCGACCGGGGTCAACGCGCAGCTGTACATCCAGGGCGATGCCAGAGCCCGCACGGGCCTCGCGCCAGTCGGTGTGCCCCGGCTGGCTGCACGGTGGCGCGCAGCCACGGTCACGGTGGACCAATGATCCGCTCCTCAGCCGATGGCGCGGCGCACCACGTCCCGCAGGGCGGGGGGGTACAGGACCGCGAAGGTGCCCTGATGATCCGCCCAGACCCGTTCGAAATCTGCGTAGGGCATGGTGACGTACCCCAGCAGGGGATCCATGAGGTACACCAGACGGCGGGCGTCGTCGAATCCGGATGCAACCCGCCAGTGCGGGATGCTGCGCCCGGCGATCATCTGCGTCTGCAGGACGATCAGCGGCAGTCCATTCCGGATGGCCGAGCGAACGGTTTGAACACTGCCACCACGGAACAGGCGCGCCTCCATCCCAACTTGTGGGGCGTAATCAACGATCGCGCGCGCGGTCATATACGAGCGGGACGTAGGGCGGGTCTGAGCAGAGACGGCCGCCTGTGTCACCCGAATCCCGTAGTACTCGAGGACCTGCGTGATACTGGCAGGACCACAGGCGTTGAAGGTCTGGCGTACCAAGGGCATGCCCTGCAACACGTACCCAGACGGCTGGGACACGTACCTAACGGGCACATGCTGTGCCACAGCTCCCCCGCCCATCGTAAGATGAGTGACCGTTGCCCAGAACAGGAGGGCAGCAATGCGGTTTGATGTCATACCGGAGAGTTTCATCGGTATAGGGGTGATCGAAATGGCAGGGCGCGTTTTCACATTCTTGGATCCCAGGCCTATCGCGCCCGGCCGGGCACGCATGCTGATGCCCGACCGGACCGTGGCCGCAGTCGAATACGTTCCCGACTGGTACTGGAAGCGAGCGGAACGGGTCGTGGGGTTTGCCGACCTGATGTTGCGTGGGGACGTGTACCTGTACACGTACTTCACCTGTGAGGAAGCCGACGACGGGACGATGTTCGAGACGGCGTACGCGACCCCAGAGGACTACGGCCGCTGGACGGTGATCGCACGGGCCCAGACGGCCCATGAAGCACAGGAAATCCAGGCCACGATTCGGGCCGCGTGGTGGGAGGGTCCAGAGCAGCACCGGTATCCTCCAGCTGAGCGGGGTTTCCGCATTCCCCCGCCTGGGTTCACGGTGCCAACGCACCCGCTGGATGAGACAGGCTGATCAGCAGCGGATCACGCGTGCACAGTTCGACCCGGGCGGCCTCTGCGGCGTCCGGGTCGACTCGTGACCACTGCGCGAGCCGCTGCGCGAGGATCCGCCGGGCTTCATCCCGCAGATCCGTCAGGGCGGGTGTCGGATCGTGTCGGGCGTACACCGGGGCGCGGTACAGCCGCAGCAGATCCTGGAATGGACACTCGCTGAGCGCGTTCAGATCACTCCGTACGTGCCAGCCGGAGAGCGTCAGACTGCCGCGTTCGGACCCGAGCGGCGCAGTCTGACCCGTAGCCGCCTTGAACGCGGTTTTCAACTTGTAGTGATTCTGTTCCGGCTTCCCACGGTAGTCGGGGGCATACACGTCCTGCGCGGCTGAGACGGCCAATTCGCCACGCTGGGCGAGGATGATCATGGGCAGCACCAGGACGGGCTGCAAGTCGAGTACTGTCCCGTTCACGCGAATTTCCGGCATGGGCCGGAGGATGGCGACTTCCAGGTTCTGCCGGTTGTGCACCCCCTGCAGCAGGCGGGGAATCGCCACCTGCAACAGCTGCCCGTAACTGTTGATGACGCCGGCGCCGAGCCGACGGTACAGGAAGTCCAGTTCGCTGGACAGCGTGATGTCGAGGGTCTGCGACCGCAGCGCGGCGACCACCAGGAGAGCGCGCAGTTCCAGGGGCAGTTGCAGGCGATTGCCGGACACCCGGCGATTGGGGTTCAGGAAGGCCTGATCGAGGTATGCCAGAGCCGTGTTGACGTCGCGTTCATGGCCCAGACGGTCGCGCAGGCGCTGGAGGCGGATGGACGTTGCGTCACCGACAGGCAGGACGGCTGTGGCAGCCAGCAGGATCAACGCTTCGCGCAGCGCCGGCTGATGATGCAGCTCTTCCGCGATGGACGCGGCCTGCGTGGCGTAGTGCGCGCAGGAATCCGCATCACCGTGCCGCAGGTACAGGCGCGCCCGAGTCACTGCCACCTGCAGGGCGGTATCCCGCTGCGCCGTATCCATGGACACGGCCAGGGCGAGGAGCTCGGCCGCGGTATCCAGATCGCCGTCATCCGCCCAGTACCGGGCCAGCTGGTGCAGGGCTGTCAGGACGTCCAGGCTGGGCGTCAGGACCTCAGCGGCCTCCCGGGCGAGACGGGCACTTTCACGGCCCGCCTGGCGGGCACCCAGGACCGCGCACGCCAGGGTACGGGCGACACGGGCCAGGACCATGGCGCTGCCCAGCTCCTCTGTCAGGTCTCCGGTCGCCAGGACGGTATAGGCCGCTTCATCCGCTTTCTGCGCGTACTCGCGAGCAGCGTCCCCTGTGAGCTGCTGGGCATGCTGCGCGTACACCAGGCTGAGCTGCGCGAGGAGCGCGTAGGGCGGCGCCTGGGTGGAGGAGGTGATAGCGGCCTGCAGGTGCTGCACGGCGAGCTCGTAGTTCCCGGTGCGGTACCGGAATTGGCCGATCAAGGCGTGTGTGCTGGCGGGGTCGGCGCCGGCCCCAAGGGCTTGTTCGGCCATGCTGAGTCCGCGGACCAGGGCGCCTGCTTCGAAGCACGCTTGGGCGAATGCGACGTGCAGGGGTGAGCCAGGTTCAGGTGAGGCCCGCTGGAAGAGCGGGAGGGCCGCCGACAGCTGTTCTGCGCTCCGCAGGGTCGGCAGCATCCGCTCGAGGAGTGCACGGGCCTCCGTACCGGCGCCACTGGCCAGGTATGCCTCGACGGCCGCCATGGGTTGATGCACTTCGAGTGCCCCAGCGATCGCCTGTTGGGCGCTGGCGTACTCCGACGGCAGGACTCGCAGTTGGAGGCGCAGCTCTTCCCGCACGATGGGGTGCGGCACCCACGCGTCGCTGTCGAGGCGAGTACAGGGCACGCCATACGACAGGGCCGTCGCAAGCCACCCTTCCGTGAGGTTTAAGGCGGTGTTGACTGGATCAAGGGTGCGCCAAGTCGGCAGCAGGCTCGCGCGGCGAAGGGACGGGATGATCGTGTCTGGCACGGTCAGGAGCAGCTCCTGCGCGACCACGCGGGGGTCGTCACCCAGGGTGATCAGCGAGACGGCGGCTGGCCAACCCTGCGTTAATTCCATCTGCGCGTCAGTCAGGCCCATGTTGCGCATCTCGTCCGTGCTCAGGGCAAGTTCGCGGTCTGTGATCAGTTGAGTGGGCACATTGCGTAGGCGCAGGGTGCGGGTGGGGAAGTCCTCTGGCGTGGTGCTGGCCACGATCCAGCGGATGCCAGAGAGTTGAGGAAGCAGGTTGGTGAAGAAGCGGCGGCCGTCGTTGTTCAGCGTTTCGGCGTCGTCGAGCAGGAGCGTGAGGGGGGCGTGCAGGTTCAGGTCATGCCGCAAGGCGGCCGCTGCCGCGCGTTCAGTCACGGTGCTCCGGGCGAGCTCGTACGGGAGCTGATTGCCCGGGTGAGATGGGAGTGCGCGAGCAATGACCCGGGCGATGCTGATCGGATCAGGGTCGGCGTCGCTCAACCGGATGTAGAGGTGCCCTGGATCAGTGCTGAGGGCGACCAGATGGGTCGATTTGCCATACCCGTTGCCGGCCACGAGGGAGACGACGGTGGTCGCTGGATTACGCAGGTCGGTGAGGATGTGTGGACGGTTTGGCATGGGTACGGCATCCTCTCAGCAGGGGGAACGGGCATCTGTGATCAAATCTGTCTAGACATGGAACCCCTCAATCTCTCCAAGTCTGACTGAATTATGAGTGGAATTCGCCAAAAACGGCTATATTTATCTCCAACTCTCATAATACTTATCTCCAAATTTCACTCATAATACCCCCAAAACCTCACAAAATTCTCAATATCTCCAAGTCTGACTACAAGATTAAGAAAATTTTGTTAAGTATTTCATTCTGAGTAAAAATAAGAACATGAGAATTGGAGAGATTGGGCGAAAACACCGTCCCAAACAACGAAAAGCGCATCGCCCTCCCGATCAGACTTGGAGAGAATTAATTTGACACGGTGCGCGCATGAGCCGCGTCCTCCAACACCTGAGCACAACCGGGATGTGCATGACCACCATGCAGATCCTCACGGAGCTGCGCGCGGCTGCGCCGATCTGCAAAGACCACGTTCGGACACAACTCACCCAGGGCCTAGCCGATGGCACCATCACCTGCGTGGCCGGCGTCTACTACGTCGTCACCGCCCAGATCAACGCCGCCCGGACCAACCACCTGCACCTCCTCGCCGAGGACCTCAAGCGCCACGGTCCCAGCGTCCGGCTGCCCATCATCAAACGCCTCGGGATCAGCGCGGCCTTTTTGGCCTGGCTGCTGGATGGTCCGCAGTCCATCGTGACGATCAGCCTGCACGGCAAACGCACCCGGATCCTGAGTGTCGTACAGCCCGAGCAACCTGCGCCTGACGCCAACGACCAGGACATCCAGCGCGTCCTCGACCACGTAAAAAATCTGAACGCGCGGCGGGACAGCATCACCCGCATGGTGACCGAGCTCAAGCTCGCCCGGTCCACCATCCTTCAGGCCGCCGAGCAGTTGGTCGAGCGAGGCTGCGCCGCCCTCCGCACTGGCTCGTTGCTTGTGCTGGAGTACCTCCGTGACCTGCCGGCACCCCAGCCCGCGACCGCGCCGATCACCGAGCCCTTGGTCGCCGCCACCCGCCGCGCGCCGGTGCGCCCCGCACCCCGCACGCTGGTCCACCGGCCTCACCCTCGCGGGCCGCGTGCGCCGCAGCCGCAGGGTCAAACGCCGCGTGCCACCCGGCGCACCGGTCCACCCGTGAGGGCAACCGGCCGCCCTGCTCCACCCACACGCGGCACACCGCTGGAGGTCACCTATGAGCGATTCACCCATACCAAGTCCAACCCCCGTGCTGGCCCGCCCAGCCCAACCAGTCGCTGTGCGACAGGTCGTGGAGCCGACGGTCGTAGAACCACAGATCGTGGAGCCGACGGTCAGAGAACCGCAGATCGTGGAGCCGACGGTCAGAGAACCGCAGATCGTGGAACCGAGGGTCGTAGAACCGCAGGTGCAACCCGCGTTCACGCCACCGCCCCCGGCACCCGCAGCTTCCCAGCCCACGGCACAGCTGCCCGCTCAGGGCCAGACGGCCGAGCCAGCCCCTCCAAAGCGGTCATACCGTCAGTTCGACGACATTTACATCACCCGGTTCGCGGGCATCCTCACCTACGTCCACGTGCTCAAGGACGCGCGCCTGGACGCCACGATCGGCAACTACCACTCCCAACCACAGGACGACAACTGGGTCGTGCAAGCCCTGACCGAGGCCGCTCGCCTCAGCCGCACGCGCAGCACCATTCGCATTCACACCACCGAATCCGAAATCACCAACGCCATCCGTGACCTGCGCAATAAAAGTGACGAGTACGGCGAACTCGCCCGCTCGCTGGCGAAATCCGGCAAGAGCTTCGTCCTCGCGCGCCCCGAGCGGGAATCCCCCATCTGGCGTGACCTGATGAAGCTCATGAAAGACGGCAAGATGCCCACCCCCAGCCCCCTCGTCACCTACGTCGTCCACACCGCCGCCATCACGGACTACGAACGCGTGTATACCGGCGTCGTCATGGTCGGCCTCGGCACCATCGTCGTCCACGCCACGGCGTCCACTGGCGACGATCTGATCGACGCGGAACTCAACATGATGGAATGGGTCCTCCAAGTCGGAGGCGGCGGTGGCCGCATCGACGTCCACCACTCCACAGATGGCGCGCGGCGAATCTGGGAACAAGCCGATCATCTCGCCAAGCAGGAAGGCACGCATGATCTGGGCCGCAGTGGGACCCGCCTGCGGTCCCTGGCCCGCGAGGCATTCCGCATCCGCACGCAGATCCAGGCGGCCCGAGCGCCCAATCCACTCTTCGACCGCTTTGCCCGGTTCGCGGCCAGCACGTGCTGGGCAGACGGCAACATCCTCTGACATGCAGACCCTTGACCAGTACGCGCGAACGGGGCTGATTCCAGCCCCGGTACTGGCCAGCACGGCGGCAGAACTGAAGCATGGCGGCAGCGTCCTCAACGCCCTCCACCGGCACCTGGGCGCCCAGACCGACACCGTCTGGGCGCAACTCGCCCACCGCAGCAACCGCACGTTTGTCCCTCACCCGGCCGCTGCTGGCCCGATCGACGCCCGCCTGCTGCCCCTCCACCTCGCCCTCGACCACCTGGTTCTCCCACGTGTCAGGGCCTTCACCACCATTCACCTGCTCAGCCCTGACCCGCTCGCCCGCGTGACGGACTTCGCGTCGCTCCGCGCCCACTTCAACCCACTCGTGCCGGGCGGTCAGGCCACGCTCCGCATTGATCTGGCCCCGCCCGCGACCTTCCGGGAACTCTTCACGCTGGTCTATCCGGATGCGCGCGCGCACTGGCGGGACGTGGAGGATGCCGCTGCCCTGGCGGCGCTCCTGCCCAGGTCTGCGTGGGAGAACTACCGGCCCAATCCGGAGGAAGAAGCGGACGCGCGGGCTGCCATGCTCGGCCTGCCTTACATCGACCCCACGACGTATCCGCCTACCCCTGGCGTTCTGCGAGACCACCCGGTCGTCCCCTTCACCACCAGACGCCTGTACCCCCACAGCACGGAGAACGGGCACCTTCTCGTGCTGGGCACCCTGATGCACAACGACGAGCTCCCCGCCCTGCAACACAAGGTTCAAACCCTTGAGGACGCGCTCCTGCAACCCATGAAACTCTGCCTGACCAGCCCGCGGCAACTGGCCCGCCTGCTCAGAACCCTCAGCGAGGTACACCCCGCATGACCACCACCTTCTCCAGCCAAGCCGCCCAGACGTTCCCTGAGGCTCTGCGCCCATTGTTCAGCCGCCTCGTCCACGAGGCCGTCCGCAGTGGCACGCTGGCCGCTGTGCCCGTGGCCAGTTCCGGTGAGCAGCAGGACTACCTCATGCTGCTCGACGCGAACTCCCAGGCGTGGCTCAGCGACATCAGTGCCAAAATCCGGGCCCTCCTCAAGCCCACCAACGCGCCCATCCCGGCGAACATCGCGGTGCACATTGACGCGTCCCTCCTGGCGGCCATCATTGAGGCTCGCTCTCAGCCCCGCCCGGACCGTACCCCAAAATCGACCGTGCAAGAGCGTCAACCCGGGAAACCCGCAGCCGTGACTCCGAAGAAAGGTGCAGAAGGTACCCAGCAACCCGTGGACGAGAGCCAGCCGAGCACTGAACCCCAGGTCGAAGTGAACGATGGCAGCGCTGCTTGATGAAGCCCTCGCGTGCCTGGCACGGGGGTGCTCCATCCTCCCCGTGCACGCAGGCAATGACCGGGACAAGGATCCACACAGTGCCCTGCTAATCCGGACGGGCTACCACCGTCCAGACCCTGAGAACCCCGCGCGCCTCCGGGCCAGCTGGAAGCCCCTCCAGACTGCCGCCCCCTCCGCAGAAACCGTCACGGCGTGGTTTGCCAACACGCAGAACGTCGGGATGGCACTCGTGACCGGCCGCATCAGTGGCCGGATCGTCATTGACTTCGACGGTGACGAAGGCCGCGCGTACGCCCACTCGCTGGGTATCCGGCCGCACGTCCGCACGGGCGGCGGCTATCACTGGCACTTACGGGCACCCGAGTGGCGCGTCGGGAATCTGGTCGGGAAGTCCACCCACGGCGCCCCCGACTGCGTCGACGTCCGGGGCGACGGCGGAAACGCCATCCTGCCGCCGACCGTGACCCGCAAGGGGCCTTACGTGTACCTCCGGGACCCGGCGGACATCGACACGCTCGACGACCTGCCCCTGACCCTGCGCGAAGCGCTCCGCCTGGTGCCACCACTCCCGGCGCCACCACCGATGACCGGTCCTCTCCCCCGCGGTGACGACCGATACCCCAGCAGCCGCATCCTCGACTGGGCACTCCAGAAAGTTCAGGACGGAACACTCGGTGGCCGGAACGACACGGGGTATCACCTTGCGTGGGCGCTGTACAACAACGGCTACAGCCACGCGGAAGTGCTCCAGGTCGGCCAGACGTACGTCAGCCATGTCGGGCACCAACACCCGGATGGTCGGGGGGCACCGTACACCCTGGACGAGTACCGCGCGAGCATGCGCACCGCGTACACCGCACCACGTGGCGAGCCGTGGGGGTACAGCAGCACAGATGCCCGTTCTACGCCACAGACCGCCACTCAGGCGTTGGAGGACGTATACGCCCAGCTCCCACCCGAAGATCAAGCGCGGGCGGCGCACCTGGTCGCGCGCGAGTGGGCGGCCACTGGACGGCCCATCGAGGACACCATCCGGTACCTGCGCTTGATCGGCCATGACGCGGCCCCGAAGACCGCTCGCGCGGCCTACGTCGCACACGAGCGCCGTGAAGCCATGCCCGGGTCCTTGGACACCTTCCTGCGCGCCCGGCGGGTGCGGTACGGGAGGAGCACTTGACGCGGGGGCTGGACTCTGCCAACAATGGCAGCACGAAATCCTGCAGGGTTCACCCCCTGCCCCCGTTGTCAAAACCCCACCGTTCCCGTTCGGGATTGCACGCACGTGCACGGTGGGGTTTTGCTTTGCCCGGAGGCTGCTGATGCGGCCTCCGGGCCCCACTGCAGCCTCCGGAAGGAGGCCTCATGTTCGTACTCGAATACACCGTCGGCGGCACGTCCAAGTTCCAGTTCGGGGCCTGCCCCAAGAGTCTCAGAGCAGCTGTGAGAGCACAGGAGCAAGGCACCAGCCTCGCCCTGGGCGAACCCATCCGCACCGACCGACTCCACCTCTTCCCCGCCGTTCAGGCCCGCCTGAACCACCAGTAACCCTTGTGGGTCGCCTCGAGCGGCCCGGCACCGTCCAAAGCGTGCCGGGCTCCCCCGACCGCACTCGACTTCACCCGCCCAGCTGATCCCCCTTCTCACCGGAGGGCGGACAGCCCCCGGACCTGAAGTCCTCCACACTGGAGGCAAGGAGTACACCATGGCACGAGGCATGAATCACGTTTTCCTGATCGGCGTTCTCGCTCGCGACCCCGAAATGCGCTACACCCCCAGCGGCACCGCCGTCTTCGAAGCCACCATCGCCGGTGAAGATCACATCACCGGCAGTGACGGCCAGCCCCGCAAACTCCCCTGGTACCACCGCGTGTCCATCCTCGGCAAACCCGCCGAATGGCAGGCCGAACGCAACCTCAAGGCCGGCGACGCCGTGATGGTCGAAGGCAGCGTGGAGTACAGCCAGTGGGACGCACCGGAAGGCGGCAAGCGCAGCATGGTCCGCGTCAAAGCCCAGCGCATGGAGCAGCTCGGGTACTCGCCGGAACTCATTCAGGACGCCGGAGGCGGTGTGCGGATGAGTGGCGGCATGAACGAAGTCATCCTGATCGGCAACGTCACCCGTGACCCCGAACTCCGCTACACACCCGCCGGCGACGCCGTGCTCGGACTCGGCCTGGCCGTGAACGAGACCTGGAACGACCGTCAGGGTCAGAAGCAGGAGAAGACCCACTGGATCGACGTCACCCTGTGGCGCGAACTCGCCGAACGCATGAAGGACCTCCGCAAAGGGGATCCCGTGCTCGTGCAGGGACGCCTCACCAACGAAGCCTGGACGGATCGCGACGGCAACAAGCGCAACACCACCAAGGTGGAAGCGTCCCTTGTCGAAGCGCTCGCCCGTGGCACCACCGCGCAGGGCAGCACGCCGACCCGCAGTGCCGCGCCCGCCCCCGCACGTCAGCCTGTCGCCGCCGGAGCCTCCCGCTCCAGCAGCCCGGCCCCGACGCGCCCCGCCCCCACCCACTCGGGAGGACTCGACATCGATCAGGGACTGGATGATCACTTCCCGCCCGACGAGGACCTGCCTTTCTGAGTCACCCCGTTGAGATGCTGTACGCGCCGAGTTGACCTTGTGTCCTCGAACCGTACAACAACAGCCCTATCCGGCTGGATGATCCCCGATTGACCTTGCGTCTCGGGGATTTTCTCATTGGTGGATCCGACGTGGCATTTCCCGCTGTAGCGCGGCGCAGAAGGTGCTACAGTCATCTCAGTTTCTCCGCGAAGGTCACTTCGCCCCCGTTGTCGAAATCCTGCCGGCCCCCACGAGGGCACCCCCTTTCACGGGGACCGGCAGGATTTCTCTTTTTTCGCTCAGGAGTGCGTCAGCAAGCAGTGTGCTGGCGCCCTCCCGGGCCCACACATTGATTGCTGACGCACTCCGCCTTCACCGCCCATCCGTGGGCACAAGGAGTGCGTCATGCTCATCATCACCCGTCAGCAGTTCGCCGTTGCCGTCATCGCCCTCGCCCTGATGGCCGCCGTCATCCTGCTCGACCTGCCCGCCGGTTTCGGCGTGGCCACTATCGCCGCTTTCCTCATCAGCGGTCTGATCGTCACCCTGCAAGGCTGGGAAGAGCACAGCACCCGCCTGACGCTCGTTCAGCGCAGCACGGACAACCTGAAGGATGGCCGCATGGTCATCCGCCTGCAGGCCGCTGGCCTCGCGCCCGTCACGCTGCACGTCGGCGACCTGATCGACACGATCAAGGACGCTCAACGCGAAGCGCGCTGGGACCGCATGCAGTCCAGGACCGTGCCCGTGAGCGGGTCCGTGCGTCTGATCATCCTCACGCATGGCGACACCAGTGTCGTCAACTTCCGCCCCACCAGCGGGGTCGGTTACCGGGTCATCGTGCCCACCAACCAGCTTCAGCAGCTGCTGCCCCGTTAAGCCCCGTCCACCCGATCCTTCCCGGCACGAACTGCGTGCCGGGGTCCCATACGGGGCACGGCGCTGCAGCTTCGGTCCGGACCTCCACCAGGAGCCTCCCATGACCATGAAACGTGAAATCTGGAGCGAGAAGCGCCACCAAACCGTACTTGCCGTCCCGAACGTGCTCGGGGAGGATGTGTTCCTCGAAGTGCTGCGTCAGGTAAAAAACGACTACGTCCGACTCACGGACGTCGAGACCCTGCACCTGGCCTCCATGGCCACGGAGGGAACGCCTGACCAGCAGCTCTTCGCTCGTGACCAGCTCGCGCGCAACGCTGGCCCGCTGATCCTGGAAGTCGCGTACGAATACAGCACCCGTTTCGGCGGGCTGCTCGAAGCGTATGACGGCGCCCTGCACCAGCTGAACAAGCTGCTCCCGCGAGTCACTGAAACCGAAGGCGGGAAAATCCGCCGGACCGGTTGGAACCCCAACCAGAACGGCTTCCGCTGGCTGGCCTGGGTGCAGTACAAACTGCCCGCAGAGATGCCCATGGCGGCCGAACGTCTGGTCGACGACAAGCGTGCCAGTGGCGCACCCGCTGCGATCGCCTCCGGGCGCTCCAGGCTCCTCGCCACGGTCGGCAACGACGGCGCCCTCTTCGACGAGTGGGTCCGTCTGGCCAAGACGACCCGTCCCGCGAGCCACCTCCCGAAAGGCCGCAAGAACCTCATCGTGAAAAAAGGCGGTCTGCGCCGCGTCACCGCGACCTTCCTGGCCGCCGGTGTCAACGGGAAGACCATCCCCACGAAAGCCCTCCCGGAAGCCCGCACCAGCGTGTTGCCCCTGACGCCCGCGTGGATCGCCCGCGCTGTGCGAGCGAATGCCCGCGCCATCCTGGCCCGCCCGAAACTGAGCGAGTCGACGATGCGGCAGGCCCGCGCACTGGCCACCGTCACGGAACTGTGGGTGAACCGGAACGCGAAAGCGCACCGCCTCGACGCCGTCACTGGCGAAGACGGCGACCAGCGTCTCGCGGACATCCTCACCGCTGAACCCGTGGCGCCCCAGCGTTACGAAGCCCCGCTCCACCAGCTGGATCAGATCCGCGCCCTGCGCGCCTACCAGCGGTTCGGCCCCATCCACGGTGCGGTCCTCACTCGCCTTCCTGTCCGGGAACTCCTTCCCGTGCACCGGAAGCGGCAGCAGGAACGTCAGGTGCGGGACCGGTTCGCTCAGTTCTGCGAGCAGGCCGGGATTCCCGGCCAGGGACATGACGCCATCGCGGCGGCACGTCTCGCGCTCACCCTGACCGGTACGCCCCTGAACGCGCCCATGGATGATGTCCGTGAAGCGCTGCGCGGCGTGCAGGCAGCCCTGCGCGGCAAGACCGCCGTCTCCCGTCCGTCCCAGCTGGGCTCCGCCCTCCTGACGGCGCTGATCGGTACCCCCCTCCAGCGTGCGTCCAAGGACGACGAAGCCGTCGCCGGTGCCCTGCACCGGGCCAACCCCACCCTCCTCTTCCGGTTCAACCTGGCGGCCGCCGTGCTCTACGGCCGGAAGCTGGACCGTCAGGGTAAGGCCGACCGGACCTTCGTGGCCGCCTGCGTGAAAGCCGGTGTGCGCATCAAACACGCGGAAGACGCACTTGATCAGCTCGCCCACGTGCCTATCACGACCCGCCGCGCCCAGCGCGTCCGGGTTCAGGGTGGCACCCGCTACGTCCGTCCCATGCAACTCGCGCTCGAAGCCTGCGCTCAGAGCGCCGACGCCCGGGCGCGCGACGCCCGACTGACCCTCCTCCGCCTGGAAGGCGAACTCGCTGCTGCTGAAGCTGCCGCGGACGTCGCCCCAGAAGCGGAATGGATCGCCGCCCTGGATCACGCCAAGGACATCCGGACCCAGTACCTGGCGGCGCATCGCGTCAGCGAAACGCTCACGAACTGCGCCGAAGCCCTCGAAGAGAGCGGCACCGACCTGAACCTGGGCCGTGCACTCCTCGCCCTGGTCGATCAGGACAACATCCTGGACGATCACCTGGCCCTACAGAACCCGCTCGCGTGGTGGGCTGACGCCTGGTGGTCCATCCCCGAAGGCGCAAGCGAAATTCACGTGCCCTTCTGAACTGAATCTCTTTCCCCATTGCGGTGGGGAGAGATCCCCCCACCGCTCCCCTGGAGCACCCATGAATGACCGACTTGATCTGGCCCAGCTCGCCCCCCACGCCCCCAAGCGGAACGTCGCCGATTTCCTTCGCCGGACCATCGACCCTGACTTCCTCGAACGCTGCGTGGACAAGCAGGCCAGTGTGGCCGCCCAGCGAGCCGCTGCCCGCAAACGCGGCGATGACGTGACGATCACGGCGCCCCTGGCCGGCGTCCTGATCGGCACAAAACAGCAGTACCCCGCCCTATACGACGCGTTCTTCGCCCTTGTGAAGGCTGGGGTCATGGCGCGCCACCAACGCACCGCGATCACCGAAGGCATGCCGTTCGCTGGCGTGAAGTCCGGTGACCGCGTGGCCGTGACGGAACGCGACTTCATTGACCCCTTGACCGTGCACACCCGCGAGGGCGTGGACATCGACCTCCGTGCCGAAAGCGCCCTGGTGCGTCTCTCCCGTTCATGGATGGAAGTGGACCGCGTGTTCAACGCGGAAACCGTCCTCTCCAGGGGTGAAGCGGGCGCGCTGGAAGCCACCCAATTCGCGCACAGTGAGTATCAGGTCCTCAGCGAGAGCCTCCTGACCGAGGTCCTCGACGTCGAAGGCCTGCTCATCCCCTGGGACGCGTCACCTCGTGACGCCCGGGTCCTCGCCGAAACCATCAGTGACACGTACCTGCGCGCCCGCGTGCTGGCCGCGCTCGATCAGATGGACGGCGTGGATGACAGCAGGCGCGTCTACCTCCACAGCGAAGGCCAACCCGCCTTCCGCGTCCGGAAGATTGCACCCGTCGAGAAGTGGAAGCCGTACACGCCCACCCCTCCTCAGCGGACCGTCCCGGAACCCACTCCCCAGAAACGGCGCCCCAGCCGGACCACCACGGCGAAGAAACGTGTGGTTTCCGTCGCGGCACACGCCGACATGCTCACCCGCCTGAGCGCCCTCCGACAGGAACGAGAGACCATCTCCGAACTGATGGGCAGCGCGATCGAAGACGGGGACCTGCGTGAAAGTGCCGCCTACGATGAAGCCCGCACCCGCATGTTCGAAACAGACGCCGCGATCAGTCAACTCGAACGCGACCTGCTCGACGTGGAACCGGGTGACGTGGACAGCAACATCGGCCGCACCTTCGAGATCACCATCGCCGGCGTCCCCAAAACTGTCCGCCTCACCGATGGACACCCCCAGATCGGCGAAGTCAGCACCGCCGGATCACTCGGTCAGGCCCTGCTCCACGCCACCGCTGGACAGACCGTGACCGTCACCTCCACGCACCACCGCCTCGTGCCCACCACCAGCCGTCAGATCATGACTGCCGGAACCGTCACGAGTAAGCGCCACGTCCCAGAAGGCGTGACCGCACCAGCCATCAACGACGTGCACACCCAGTACACGTCCACACTCGTCACCTACAAGCGGGAACAACCAGTCCAGGTTGTGAACGTGATCCACATCCTCAGCATCACCTGAACCCTCATCATCACCCCGTTGACTTCGCCTGCCCTACTGGTTGACCTTGCGTCCCAGGCCTGCACGCGAACTGCGCTCACCCGCAGAAGATGCCCCCGATTGACCTTGTGTCTCGGGGGTTTCCTGTTTCGTCACCCCTACGTCACACACACTCGGGGCATGCGACGACTCAGCACCGTGCTGTTGCCCGCCGCCCTCCTGCTGTCTTCATGCGGCAACGGGGCCTTCAGCAATCCGTTCATTCAGACCATCGAGGTCACCCTCAATCCCAGTGCCGTCACCCTCCCACCGGGCAGCTCTACACGCGTCCAGGTGACCGGCAAAGTCAGTGGCACCACTGACACCGTCACGGGCCTGAACATCACCGCCCGCGAAGTTCCGGCGGAATTGACCGTGACGCCCAGCACGGGCGCCCTGACCGTCGCCGTGCAGTCCGGGGCGGCCCCAGGGACCTACAGCGTGCCGCTGGCCGTCACTGCCACGGGCGGGAGCGGTACGGCCGTCCTGGCCGTGACGGTCACCCCCACGACCCGTACGCCGTACACCGTCAAACCCATCACGGCCCTGACGTTGCAGCCCGGCCAGCAGCGCCGAGTCTCCATCACGCCGGACCGCGCTGGAGAACTCGCTACCGACGTGCGGATCACCGGCATCACGGGCGCGCTGAGCGTCACGCGGGACACCGACCCGCTCGGCTTCACGATCAGCGCGGCCGCCACTCAGACCGTCGGAGCGTACGTCCTGCAGATCACGACGTCCGATGGCACACAAACCGTCACCACCCCACTCACCGTGAACGTTGAGGAGCAGAAATGAAAACGCGTCTGAAGATGGTCATCCTGGGAGCATCACTGGCCTTTGGCCTCGCCTCCGCAGCTCCAATGGAGGCCCCCCAGAACACGTACATGGGCGGCAGCATCACCCGCGAGTACCGCGCCAGTGATCTGAAGCAGGCGTACGGGATTCTCGATATCGCCATGGGCGAAATCTGGGTGCTCAATCTCCCCGATGACGTGGTGGATGTCATCACGTCCCGCGAGGGCGTCCTGCAGTTCTCCCAGCGCGGTCAACGGGTGGTGATCGGAGCGACGGCCAGCACCGGCTCGTACCCGATCCTGGTGATGACGGCTGACAGCGTGTACTTCTTCCAGGCGCGCCTTGCGCCGTCCCGCGGTGGCGGTGTGCGGAACATCATCGTTCGCGCTGATCAGGCGCCGGAACCCGAGCAGCAGATCCCCGGCTTCCCCACTCAGGCCGCACCCACCAACGCGCTCCCGCAGACCAGCGTGCCAGCTCCGGCCACGGCCTCCCGTGCAGTCGCTGCAACCCCCACTGCATCTGCCCCCACTGCAACCGTTCCTCGGACGACGACCTCCACGCCGACCAGGGCGGTCACGTCGCAGGTCACCCCACAACCCGCCGTCTCTCCTGTGTCCGTGCCCGTGTCTCTGCCAGCACGGGCGGACGTCGAGTTTCGCGCCCTGACCAACGGGCAGCAGACGAGGGTCTACTACCGGATTACCAACTCCGGGAGCGTCCCGGTCACGTTCGACGAACGGCGCCTCACTCTGAACGGCGTTCAAGGCCTGGGGGCGACGGACGCCGTGGTGCGCGTCAACCCAGGCGAAACGAAGTACGGTCAGGTCGATCTGACCACTGCCCCCACCAGCATCAACGCCCAGTGGCAGGGCAGCAGCGTGGACGGGCAGGCGGCCGCTGAGGTCTTGCGGACGGTCACGGTCGAGCGCCTGGGTGCCAGTTGAGTGAACCCCTGAACCGGGAAACGTCCGCCGATGCTCTGGCGGACGTTTCCTCTCTCCTGCACGACCTGGCCATCGGGAGCCGCCGACTCGCGGATCTCGATGGCCGCGTGGACGTGGCCGCCCTGGTCCAGCAGGACCTCCTGCGGGTCGTGCACGGCGTCCTCGGTCCTGTGGTCATCCTGGGTACGGCTGGCCGGGCGGCGTGCCAGCTCACGAACCCGAAACCCCTCTCCGCGAGCACGGCTACGGATGAAGTGGCGCTGCGCGAAGCGACCCTCATGGCCGTCGCGCGTGGGTACACCGTGACCCTTGTGGGGTCCCGCTCACTGCGCCTGAACGATGCCGCCGGGCGAGAGCACGTGCTCTACATCCGCGTGTCGAGTGGGCCCCCCAGCACGAAGTGGGTGGCCACCCTCATCCGGCGGCACCGCAGCACCCTCCGACTGCACTCCAGCACGCTCATTCTGGTCGTCACCCGGCCCGAGAACTACGACCGGCAGGTCCAGTACCAGCGTCACCTTCAGGTCTGGGCACTCCAGTAGTCCACCGTGATGACCTCTACGTGCGGGTAGTCCGCCTTCATCCGGGCGGATCGGATCGCGCTGGGGGTCGCCCAGACCAGTCTGCTGTACGGTTCGAACTGACGCACCTTGCGGCGGATCGTGCGGCGGTCGTATCCCGCGTCGTACTCCATGGCGACCAGCTCTTCCCCGTCCTTCATGACAGCGTCCGGTCGGTGAAAACGGCCGCCCCGGTCAATCGTCCACTGCTCGGCACTCGCGGCCAGCTGCCACCGCATGGCCGCTGTGCCTGCCGCGTGGGACAGGGAGCTGATCGGCGCGTCCCGCAGCCTGGAGTCCGAGGCTGCGCGAAACGTCACGTCCACCGTCCAGGAGCTCTTCCGCATGGGCTGCACGGACAGGGTCAGCCCAGGGAAACGCGTGCCGTCCAGCCCCACCCTGGATAGCATCGCGTCGGTCAGCACGTCGTCAACTGCGAGCAGCTCCTCGATCGCCTGCCGATTCCGGTTCGCCTGAGCGAGCCGGTCCATGGGCGTGGGGCGAGGGCTGGGAGGTGATTGAATCACTTCACGCTCACGTCGATTCGGATGGCGAGCGGCTCTCCGGCGGGCAGCTGTCCGAAGGGCACGACCTGCGCTTTGGTGTCCGGCACGACGAACGCCTGGGCCAGGTTGCCGCCCAGCGCGAGCCAGAAGTTCTGCGGGCGCTCCTGCGTCGTGACCAGGCCTGACGCGGAGTACGTCGTTGACTTGGCCGACTGGGACTGCACGAAGGACTGAACGCCAGTGAGCAGGCCATTCAGCGCCGTCCTGGCGGCATTCGGTGACGCGGTCCGCACGCGCCCGCCAATACCAGGGCCGTCCGACGACTCCACATAAGCAGTGACAGGTACCTGCGTGCCCGTCTGCGTGAGCAGCATCGTGAAGGCCAGCAGGATCCGTCCACGGTCATCGAGGGAAGCCGTGCCCCGCCACATCGCCCCGTCAGCAGAGCGTGCCCAGACGGGATGCGTGACTCCGGGATACACGGCGACCGGTGTCGTCAGGGTCGCTTCCACCACACTCCCCGGCATGGCCACACTGCGGGCATCACCGGCCACCTGAGGAGCTGCGGAGGGCGTAGGGGCGGGTGAAGACGCAGGGGTGGCCGGGGTGGAGAGTTCGGGTTGCACGGTACGCCCCGAACTCGTGGACACGAAGCCGCCCGTCGTGGTGGCCTGCGAAGTCGCAGTGCTCGCGCTGACCAGGGCACCCGACTGCGCGGGCGTGGCAGCAGCACTGGAAACGAGACCGCCCGTCGCGTTGGCAGATGGCCGCTCCGTGGCCGCGCGAGACACCAAGCCCGTCGCCTGGGGTGCAGCCGATGCCGCAGGCGTCGTGGAAGTCAAGGCCGCACGCGGGGTCGCTGGCGCGGGCGTCGTCGCCACGACCGCGGGACGGGTCTCCGGCTGACTGGCTGCCCCTGCAGGTTGCTGGGAGATCAGGGCCTGTCGTTCGACGGGTGCCGCAGACGCAGCAGGGGCTACCCCGGTGAAGGCAGACGTAGGGGTGACCGTCACGGGGGTGGCCCTGGCCGTCACGGGCACGGGCGCCGCCGTGATCGGCTGCGGGGCCGCAACTGAACCCCCGTACGGATCAGGGAGACGCGTCGACGTGACGGGCACCGGCGTAGGGGTGACGGGCGCAGAGGTGACTGGCATGGGCGTCACGTCTGGGTATGCACTCTGCACGGGCGTGACCGGCTCGACTGGTGCTGGCGCAGCAGGCGTAGGGGTGACCGGTGTCGGCGAGATGGGTTCCGGTGCAGCCACCGGCGTGCTGCTCGGCGTGATCGGCTCAACAGGTGTGGGGGTGTCCTGCGTACTCTGCGGCAGGCTACTGGTCGGCGCGGCCGCGACCGTGGGGGTGACGGCCTCCGACACGGCCTCTTCACTCTTGGATGCGGCGGCCTTTTTCTCCGGCATGACCGCCGTGATCAGCACGGCCGCAAGCAGCAGGCCTCCGGCGCCCACGACGAACGTGGCCGGACGCACCCGCCCCTTCCCTCGTGCACTTTTCCCCTGAGCTCGCTGGAACTGCGTGGTCAGGACCGTCATGGCGTTGCCCTTCTGACTCGCCTTCCCGAACAGCTCGCGGGCCTCCTCAGCCTGCTCGTCGATCACGGCCTCATTGATCCGCCGGGCGAGCGTGGCGTCCTGAGCGGAGACCTGCCCGAGGAAGGTCGAGAATTCGGGGCTCTCCGGCTCGACCAGCGTCAGGTCGGGGTCCAGGGCATGGAGTTGACGTTCGATCTCGGCGCGGTGTTCAGCGTGATATGGCATGCCGTCAGCGTGCCTGTCCTCGGGGTGACGACATGCACCCCGAATTTCCACGCGCATCTGGAATACCCCCGAAGGGGGGGGTACTTCCCCTGCGTGGGCGGTCACCCCTACGTCCCTCACGGTGCGGGATGGAGGTCCACCCATGAACACTCAGAACCCTGTCCGCCCCGTTTCCGCCCTGCACGCCGTGAACGCCCTGTACCTGCGCCTCGTGGTCCTGCTCACCCTCGCCGTCACCTCAAGTGCGTTCGCGCAGGCCACCCCCGAAGCCTTCCAGAAGAACATGGACGACAAAGCCGGGGTGTTCTGCAAGTACGTGAACATCCTCCCCCAGAGCAAGTGGGTCACGCTGGTCGCCCTCGTGTTCTTCATCATCGGCGCGATCCTGATGATCTTCGGCGGCCGCGGCGGCAACGTCTACCTCTTCCGGGGCATCGGCGCCGTCGTGATCATCCCCGCCCTGATCTCCCTGGGCGCGTCGTTCGGCATCGTCTGCTGACGGACCACGTATGGACGAGATTCCATTCCCACAGTACCGGAAGGGGGTCCCGAAGGCGGGCCTGGACGAGGTGACGCATTTCATGCTCGCCGTCGTCCTGGCCGCCTTCCCTTACTTCTTCATGCAGCTCCTCCTCGGCGACTGGGGGTTTGCCCCGGTCGTCTCGGGTGCCGTCGCGTGGGCCTCGTTCCGGTTCGTGACGGTGCCCATTGTCCGCTACATCTTCCAGCAGCTTCCCCCCGTGTTCCTGGAGCATTACGTCGCCACCGTCTACTTCCGGGGCGGCCTCACCACCCGTCCGGACCCGGAACCCATTCCCTTCAAGGTGGACTGAATGCCCTACCACGACGTCGGCAACGCCCTGAAAGTGGCGGAGAACCAAAGTAACCTCACCCAGCAGTTGACGTACCACGGCCTCGAGAACGGCACGGTCTTCACGCTCGACAACAAGATGACGTTCGGGCTGAACGTCGATCTCCTGTCCGCGGCCCGGGCCACGCCGGACGTCCGGGTGGCCAATCGGGACCGCATCATGGCCGCGATTCAGGGAGCGCTGCCTGCCGGCGCCGTGGTGCGCTTCTACCTGGACAATCGCCCGGCCACCCGGACGGCACTCGCCCAACTCGCGCCCATCGAGCGGGATGGCAGTCCCGTCGAGCGGATGCTCCAGGCGAATCACGCGGTCCTCGAACGCATGCGGCGTGGCCACTGGGTCAGCGACAGCTCGGCCTACTTCACGGTGACCCTCACCGTGCCCGGCCGACCCAAGAAGACGCCGTACAAGGACGTCAACCTGCAAGCCCTGGTCTCCAAAGCGGCCACGCTCCAGAGTCGCCTCGCCCGGCAGCTCACCCTCGGCGGTATGCGCACGAGCCCCATGTCCAGTGACGACGTCTGGGCGCGTATCGTCGATTACTTCAACCCGGGTATGGCCAGCGCGGAGAAACCCGTCTATCAACGGGATCTCGACGCCGGTGACCTGGCCGCCTACCGCGTCGGCCAGAAGCTCAAGAACAATCCCAAGGCGCCACGTCCCTTCGTGGCGACCATGCGCGCCCAGGTCGCGTGCAGCGGTATCGATCTGGACCATGACGCCTGCTTCACCGTCGGCCACACCCGGGTGGGCATCGTGTCGTTCCTCAAGCCGACCCGGAGCACCCACGTCGGTGCCACGGAAGAAATCATCCAGGCCCTGGGCGGCACGCACTCCACGTTCATGGTCGAGTACCTGGTCGTGGACGCCCCGAAAGTCCGCGCGCAGATCAACGAGTCACTGGACAAGCAGGAAACGGCTGCCAGTGATCCCTCCATGAAGGCCGGGCGTGAAGTGTACACGCGCATCTCGGAAGGGACGGCCCTGGTGCAGGCCCTGGAGATGGGGCAGGTCCTCACGGAAATGAGCATGCACGCCATCATCTTCGCTCGCTCTCAGGAGGAACTGGACGAACGGCGTGAGCGGACACTCGCGGCCTTCAGTTCGGTCGGGGGCTGCATGCCCCGCATCGCGTCGCACGCGGACGGCATTCACCTGTACCTGCAGAATGCGCCCTTCAGCGGGAAGCGCAGCGCGTATCAGGTGGCGGCGTACTACCGGAACGCGGTCGATTGCATGCCGCAGGCTGGTCCATGGTCGGGAACGCGTGAAGGCGTGCTGCCCCTGCGAGGCCGACGGGGCAACGTGTTCTCGATCTCGCCAGTCGCACCGGGTATCCGCAACGCGGGCGTGGTGGTAGCGGGCAGC
Organism: Deinococcus sp. JMULE3; assembly: GCF_013337115.1. Classification (NCBI taxonomy): domain Bacteria; kingdom Thermotogati; phylum Deinococcota; class Deinococci; order Deinococcales; family Deinococcaceae; genus Deinococcus; species Deinococcus sp. JMULE3. The sequence goes on along the minus strand of NZ_SGWE01000002.1, from coordinate 35,479 downwards.
AGTGGCGGGGGGAAGAGCGTTCTGATCTCCATGCTCGCTGCCGGGCTGGTGCACCGACATCAGGCCTCCCTGACGGTCGTCGACCCGAAACGGGACTACCTCCCACTCTTCACGGCGCTTGGTGCCGCCGATGCCATCGTCAGCATCAAGCCCAACGCCCGGCTCCCCTCCGGCGAGCGGGTCCGCATCAATCCATTCGATCTTCGCGATGAGGACGACACGGTCACTGCCGAAAAAATCTCGTACCTGCTGGAGTTGATGCGCGCCCTGCGCATCAACGACCTGAGTGGGCGGCGCGTCAGCATTCTGCACGAGGCCATCCAGGTGTTCTACCGACGGTTCTCCCGGCCCGTGGACCGGGGCGGTGAGGTGGTCGACCGCTACACGGGCGAGGGGACCCTGACGGACTTCGCGGACATCATTTCGCGTCTGAACATCGTGGGGGACAAGCCCGTCCAGTCCGAGTCGGAGCTGCGCCGTGAGGTGAGCGACGTCGCCAACGAACTCCGGGCCTACACCACCGAAAAAACGCCAATCGGGAGCCTGTTGGACGGCCCCACCACCGTGAACGTTCAGTCCCGGTACCTGTACCTCGATATCAGCGGCATGATTGACCACCCCCAGCTCCTGACCATCGGGACGCTGCTGACCAACGAACTCGTCTGGAATCGAAGCATGAACATGGAAGGCCGGAAGGTCATCGTCATAGAAGAAGCGGGGGTCGCGAAGGAGCTTCCCGGTCTCGTCCAGCTCACCAACCGCCTGTTCATGACGGGCCGTTCCCTCGGGATGATTCCCATCCTGGCCATGCAGAACATCGAGACCGCAAAAGCCTATAAGGACGTCGTCAACAACGCGAACACCCGCATCCTGCTGGAGAGCAAGCCGTCCGAGCGAGAAGATGTCGCCGCACTCTTCGATCTGAATGCGTCCATGCGTGCCCTGTACGCCTCGCTGAGCGGCGAAGCGAACCGGTTCCGCGAGGTCCTTGTCCTCCAGAACGGCGGGAGTGGGCACCTGGACGGCGATGTCGGCCAGCTGTGGCTCTCCCGGGAGGCGTACTGGATGAGCACCAGTGAAAAGGAGGAAGCAGACTACCGGGCCCACGTGGCGGCAGAACTGTACGCCGGGGATGAAGCCCGGGCCGCCATTCACATCGCGCAGGAGGAGCAGCATGCCGCATAGACCCGCAGTGACCCGAACACTGGCGCTCACGGCCTTCATATCCGGCCCCGCACTCGCCCAGGACGACATCCTCGACCCCATCAGCGGGGCGCTCGACGGCGCCAACAACGTCATGATGACTGTCGACAGCACGATCGCCATGCTCTCCAAAGCCATTGATCTACTCACGATGGTCCCCGTCATCGGGCCGTTCGCGCAGATGCTCAAACCCATCGTCAATACCTACATGGACATGAAGACGACGATCATGCCCATCATCGACGCCGGGAACCGTGGCATGGCGTACGTCAAGCAGATCAACGAAGCCCGGAACACGGTCCGGCAGATGTTCAGTAACAGCAACTTCTCCGACCGCGTGAACAGCATCAACAGCCTGGTCGGGCAGTTCGGCGGCCTGAGTTCCCTGAATGGGAACGCCCGCACCATCGACCCGAACGACCCCCGGGGCAGCGTCGCGCGCATCCTGTCGTCAGCAGACCAGCAGATCGCGGACGTGCGCTCACAGATCAGCCAGGCCCAGTCCCAGCGGGACATGCCGAGGTACCGTGCCCTCGTGCAGCGGGAGGAGGAACTGAAAGGCCTCCGCACCCGCATCCGGCAGGCGGGTGAAATGGCCGCCAGTCAGCGAGACTCGATGAAACTCGTGACCCGCACCAGTCAGGTGGCCGCGGACGCCGCCCGCCGCGCGCCCGGGCAGGCCGCGAACCTCCAGGCGACCCTGAGTGCCGAGGGGGCCCTGAAGATCCTGGGCACCATGGCCATCGAGCAACTGAACGTCAACGCGGGTGGGTTCGATGCCCTCAGTCAGCAGCTCGCCACGATCAGCCAGAACCAGACCATCACGAACGAGCAGAACGACCAGCTGCTCAGTCACTTCCAGCAGCAGGAGCGGGAGCGGACCGCGCGGAACCGGCAGCTCATCGAGGAGACCACGCGCCGCCAGGAGGAAGAGTACAAGTCCATGGTCAAACGCACGGACCTGCTCGCGGACAGCATCGGGCAGACACTCCGCCCGAGTGATGAGCGGCGCAGTGACATCCGCAGCCTGATGGGCGGCAGCAAGTGATTCGTGCGCTGCCCCTGCTGGTCCTGCTTGCCGGGGTGGCGCACGCCGCAGGCACCCCCGTCGAGTGCCCCACCGCAGCCGTCGCGTCAACCGCTGACGTGACCCTGAGTGCGTTCCTCCCCAACGCGCCCTGCCTCTTCGCTCAGAACATCGACCTCTGGGCACGGTGGGGCCTCTGGACTGGCATGGCGACCGTCGGCCTGACCCTGACGGCCGCGTTCTTCTTCTGGAAGCTCTTCGCCGCGGTCATGGGTGGGGCGCCGGAGAAGGCGCTCATGCCCTTCATGATCGCCGCCGTGATCGGCCTGCTCGTGTCCCCCGCCCGGGAGAACAAGGGACTGTTGCCCGACATTCAGGCCAGTGCCATGGAAGGATTCGTCAGCCTGTACAGCATGTCAGCAGCTGTAGGCACCCGCGCCATGACGGAAGGCCCGACGAGCGTGCAGGAGCAAACACGAGCGTTAGGGAAGAACGTCGCCCTGCTCGTCGCGCGCGGCTCTCAGGCAGCGGAGATCCGCAAGCAGCTGGACGCGATCAAGGCTGGGGAAATTTCGGGCGACTTGAAGGACCCCAACCTCGTGAACAGCCTGTACGCCCAGCAGCTGGAGAAGGATCAGGCTGGCATCAATCAGGCCTTCTCCGGGAACGGCTGGGTGTTCAACATCGGCTTCCTCCTCCTGTACGGGCTGTTCGCCATTTTCGCCGGGATCATCTTCGCGGTGGGGTTCGGTCTGCAACTGTCCCTGCTGCTGTTGCCCATCGCCATTGCCTTCCTGGTGCTGGGCCGATTCCAACCCGCCGGGTACGTTGGTGCTTCGTACCTCGCGGCCATGTTGACGGCCGCGCTCATGCCGGTTGGGGTGGCGAGCGTCACCACGGTGGGCCTGAGCATCCCTGCGGCTCGCCTGACGCCGACGGTGACCAAGATGAACGCTGAAGTGGCCACGAACCTCCAACGGTACCAGCGGAGTATCGATCAGGGGTGCAGCTTCACGGAGATCGGGTGCCAGCTCAACGAGCAGGTCATGCTCCCGATTCAGTCCGACCTGAGCAGCCTGAAAGAACTGTTCGGGCAGATGATCCTGATGGTGGCCGCCTTGATCGTCGGCCTGTCGATTGCCGCGTCCGCACTCCGCAGATTGCCCAGTGGCATTGCTGGACTGATCGGGATCTCTGGCGGCGGTGAGTCCTCTGGCGTGGAAACTGGAGCGCTCACGAAAGTCCTGGGCGGCGCCGCGAAACTGGCAGGCGCTGAAATGCTCATGAAAGCCGTGCAGGCCAAAGCCGTGGGCGGCATGCTCGGCAAACGAAGTGGCGGGACCTCCACTGGAGGGAGCACCGCTGGCGGGGAGAGTGCCGCACCAGGTGTGCCCAGTGGATCGGTCAGTGCATCCGGCAGTGTCCCTCCTGAAACCGTCACGGAAGGCGCTCAGGGCGCGGCGGCCACCAATCCCAATGTTCCGCCCGAAGCAGTCACAGCACCCAGCATGAGCACGCCGATTGGCGCGGGGTACGCAGCCTTCCGGAGTGCCCGCGAGAATGGTCAGGGACGCGCGGGCGCTGCGGTCGCGGGCGGGCGTGGCGTCGCTACGGCCGTGGGTACCCAGGCCCAGGAATCCTTCAGCACGGGCGCCAAGGCAGTGCGGGCGTCCGCCGGTCAGAGCCTCCAGGCAGCTCGGGCGCAGGTTGCCGCGTCCGCCTGGGGTGGAACGGCCAACGCGCAGAAGGCTGGCCAGGCCTGGGAGGCCGGTGTCGCTGGACCCGCGCGGGCCGTGCGGAGTGACATTCGGGCCATTCGCGAGGATATCCAGGCGAGGCGCGGACCGGACAGTACCAATCAGTTCGGGCCGCGCGACGCAGACGCGGCAGAACTGCACCCCAGGGTGACCGTTGCCGAGGCTGAGGCAACTGCGACGGCAGACCGCGCTGCTGCGATCCGAGGCGCGACCGCGTACGCCGACGACGTCCGCCCCCCGAGCGGCCGGGCCATCAGTGCCATGCGAGCCCAGGGCGGCAGTGAAGGTTCTGCCCGCCCGGGACCCGCCATCGTGACCCCACGGCAGGCAACGCAAGACGGCCAGTCGCTCCGGGGAGAAGGAACGAACCTGCCGGCGTACTCCGGAACGCCGAACCAGGCACCCCCACCCGCTCCGAATCCACTGGATGTGGAAGCAGAACGGAACCGGCAGCGGGCAGAGCAGGGTCCGAGACCCGCAGTGGTCCTTGGGGGCGTGCCGAGGCGGGCTATTCATGCGGCGTCCAGTGGAGGGCGTGCGATTCCGGGGGTGGACGTGAGTCCGCTGGGCCCGAGCCCCGCACCTGCGCCCGCACCGGCCCCTGCGCCCACGCCCGCACGTGCGCCGTCCCGGAACGAGATCTCCCAGGCACGACTGGCCAATCGTGAAGCGGCAGCGGCGAGCACGCCCGCGGCAGCGCCGACCGCTTCCCCGGCCCCTGCGCCATCGGCCCCGTCAGCGCCCACCTCGACTCCGGAAGCCCCGCCTGCCCCGAGGCCGACCACTGCACCGGCGAGTGAGACGCCGTCTGCTGCTGCGCCCGCCCCAACGCCAGCACAGGCCCCGACTGCTCCAGCGACCCCGACACCGACTCCTGCACCTCGTCCCACTCCCCCTGCACCCGCACCGACGCCTGCCGCGACCCCCTCGGCTCCGGCTGCGCCGACTGCACCGACACCAGTGTCTCCCGCCCCCGCGCCGCGTCCAGCTCCTGCCCCGGCCCCATCGACGCCTGCAGAGACGCCTACGGTGCCGACTGCACCGACACCAGCGTCTCCTGCTCCTGCACCCCGGCCAACTCCGGCACCGGCACCTCGTCCTGCTCCTGCGCCTGCACCGGCACCGATGCCTGCACCTGCACCCCAGGCTGCTCCAGTCACGCCGAACCCGCAGTCTGCTGCAGCGACACCGGCAAGCACGCCCACGCCTCCAGCCCCCGCTGAACCCCCCGCTCCTGCACCCAGGGTCTCCCCCGCCCCGGCACCCAAGGTCACCCCTGCCAGCGCCGGACAGACGAATCCGCCCTCGACGTCAGACCAGAAAGAGGACTGAACATGACACACGCCCATCAAACGGCGTGGAGAGTTCGGGGAGGCGCCGTTCGCGTCTCCCCGCTCTACACCCCCACGTCACCCGCACAGCCCTGCAGCACCCACCCCACTCCTCCCGTCAGCGTGACGGTACCGGCCATCTGGCGGCGTCTCCGGAGCGCGCCGTGACGCCCTCTCAACCGGAGCGGCCGCAGGCGAACCCGCCGAGTCCCGTCGCCGTTGCGGCCATGAGCAGCACCATGCTCGCCGTGGGCGTCCTGCTCATGCAGGCCCTGGACGTCGGTCAACGGTCGGCCGCCTTGATCTTCCAGCACACTGGCCTTGCGCAGGCCCGCCAGTTGAAGGAGGACGCCATGGCCGCCCTGCTGATCGCCTGTGGAACTGACGAGAAGTGTGGCCCCTGGCTCAGCGCGCAGTTCTCCGCGGGCATGGCCTGGTACTGGCTGGCCCTCCTGCTGCCCGTCATCGCCATTCCCCTCACGATGAAATTCTTCCCCAGTCGCAAGGCGGTCCCGCAGAAGGATCCAGGGCTTGCCCGTTGGGAAAACAAGGCGGCCCTGAAGCGGTACATGTTCGGGAGTGATTCCACGAACGACCCGTTCATCGGATTCCTCGGGTACCTCAAGAGCGGCGAGGTGGGCGGCACGTTCGATTCCAAGGACCTGCCGCCCATGTACATCCCGCTGGAGGACTGGTGCCAGAACACCCTGGTGTGGGGCGGCATCCGGAGCGGGAAGACGACGTCGTTCTTCCAGCCGAACATCTTCCTGGGCGCGCACCTGGGCATCACGTGCGTGGTGTTCGACGTGAAGTGGCCGCAGAAGGACAGCGGGTTCTACGAGACGATCGGGTACTGGCACGCGCGGAAGCGGCGCACGGTGCTGCTCGCGCCGTATGAGCCGTATGGGGCGCGCGTGAATCTGATCGCGGGCGTCTTCTCCTTCTCGGACGCGCTGGAGGTGGCGGACGCCGTGTTCCCACCTCCAGAGTTCATGGAGGAGCGTGGGAAGCACTACAACGACAAGAAGCGCTTCATGATCGCCGCGCTGATGTGGCTCCTCCGCACGGAGATGGGCGACCGGGCCCACATGGGTCACGTCCTGGAACACGCCATGCTGCCCGACGACCGCCTCATGGAATGGGTCGAGACGGCCAGGGACGAGCAGGCGAAAGCGATCCTCACCGGGTACCGGGACGCGGGCGAGAGCAACTTCGCCGAGACCAAGAACGGCATCATCAGTGCCCTCAAGGTGTTCTTCAATCAAGACGTCGTCCGGGCCACGAGTGGCCTTCCGACCGAGACCACGCAACTGGAGGAATGCTTCCGTCAGCCCTCCTTGGTGATGGTGGGCATCAACCAGAAGAACATGATGGACGGCTCAGGCGAGGTGCTCTTCCGACTCTACAAACGCCTGCTGGATGCAGCGGCCATGCGTGTAGCGGCGGAGCAGGGCGGCCGCCTCAGGGTGCACCTGGCGTACATGATGGACGAGCTGCCCAGCATCGGGAAGATCAACTACATGATGCGGTCCCTGGGGACGCTGCGCTCGTACAACATCTCCCACCACCTTGGGATTCAGAACGACGCGCAGGGCCAACTGGTATACGGGGAGGCGTACTGGAAGGCCATCACGACGAACGTGGTGGCCCGCGTGATCGTGTTCCCGCGCGGCATCAATGGGGATGACGCGAAGAAGATCCGGGACCTGATCGGCAAGACGACCGCCACGGAAGTCGGGGTGACGGGTAGCCGCTCCATCCGCGTGCTGGAGCACGAGGGCAGCAATGCCGTGTCCGCCAAGCTCGTCGAGCGAGACCTGCTCTCCTATGAGGAGTTCTCTCAATTCACGCTGGGCGAAGCGGTGGTCCGCGTGAATGGTCACCAGCCGATCAGGACGCAGCTCGCGCCCATGACCATGGCGACCGTGGAGGGAAGTGGCATCAAGCCAGGGTCGAAGCCCAACCTGCTTCACGGGTTCTACCAGGAGACCATCGCGCGTTGCCCGGGCGGCCTGGTGGCGTACACGGCCCGGATCATCCAGGACGGTGCACTCGCAGGCGCAACGAGCGTACCGGCTCAGGACCATCGGGGCACGCCCTCACGCCCCGTCCCCGCGTCGGCGGCACCGCAGCCCGCTCCCGCCCAGGGCGCGACGGGGAGTGGTGCCAACCTGCCGGACGCGGAGGTGGTGCAGTGGCTGCGGGCGTGCATGACTGAACTGATCGAGATTGAGTTGCAACTGCCGGAGCGGGTGGTGACGGTGCGTCTGGATGATGATGCGGATACCGTCAACGGCAAGAATGCCGTCACGCGATTGGTGATCGGCGGACTCCTCGAGCGCACCCGGACCACCTCGCACGCCCGCCTGACCAAGAAGGCACAGGCGGCCCTCCCCGAGGACCTGAAAGCCGATCTGGCGGACTATCCGGACGCCTACGCCGTCTACCGGTGGCTCCGGGATAACGCCCTGAGCATCAGCGGCACGCCCGAGCGTGCGGCGTATGAAGCCCAGTGCGCGAGTACCGACCCCCCCACCACGCCGACCGAGCTTGCCGCTCAGGTGATCGACGGGACCCTGCTGTGCACTATGACCCGCACCCGGGAGATCTTCAGGGGTGAGGGCGTCCTCCGGTTCCCGCAGAAGCGGATTGGCAGTCGGGATCACAACCAGATCCCCGTCCAGTCACTCGCTGCGACGGCAGCCGCCGTCCGTCAGGCGCGGGCCGCAGAAGCCGAACCGACTGGGGAGGGCAAGCTGTCCCGGAAGGAGCAAAAGCGGCAATCGAAGGCGGACCTCGTGAACAGTGTCGTGGGGGGGCCACCCAGCTCGCCCTGACGGTCAAGTCGTCACCCCGGCGCATGTCACGCTCGCGACATGCGCCGAATTTTCTGTCTCTTGCTGCTCTGCGCGTCCTCCGTGGAGGCGCAGAGCACTGCCGATGTGGCCAAGTCCATTCAGGGTGCCCGACGGGAGGTGATCGCCGTTCTCCCCCGTGTCATGAACGAGGCCGTCGCTGCTGCACTGAAGGTGACGGCCGCCCGAGGCACCCGCGTGTTCCTCATTACTGAGCGGGCCACCGTGAAGCGCGGCGGGTACCTGCTGAACGTCTCGCACGGGCCCAGCGGCATCAACACGTACCTCTACCCCGGGGCGATCACGACACCCTGGATCCTCGTGGACGGGGCGTGGCTGGCTTCGGGTGCCGCACTGGATGCCGACCTCACGGCACCGGTGGCGATCACCAGGGATGCCGGCACGCTCTCCCGGTTGAACCTCTGGGCGACGCAGGTCACAGCGACTGGTCCTACCCCGCGAGTGGATCTGCTGAAACTCCGGTACGACAACGCCGGACGCCAGTCACCCCCACGTCCTGCACGGTGAGGGGTATGGAACCAACCATCGACCGTCTGCTTCAACGGATCACGTACCGCTACGAACTCCTCCTCGGGGTCACGCTCATCGGCCTGCTGTTCTGGCCCATGTTCGCGGGCCTGCCAGGGTTCGTCGGCGCTTTCTCGGTCATGCTCGTGCTCCTGCATGCCCGCAATCTCAGCCAGTACAAACGGGGCACAGAGGACGAAACCATCATGGACCGACTACTCAGCGCACTCCCCTTCCGCTACGAACTCCTCCTCCTGATCGCCGCCGTGATCTGGGGCGTCTGGTGGTTCGCCGCCGGCATGACCGGCTGCATGCTCGGCCTCGGCATCGTGGCGCTCACCCTCACGGCCCGGTCCAGCTCACAGCTCAAACGGGGCACCGTCACGATCGGCGAGGCCTGATCATGCACGCGGATATCCCAGGCATCGCCCGCGTGACGCGGCGGGTCACGCTGCCCCCACAACCGGTGTTCGACGTCAGCACGGCGAGTGAATTCGATCATCTGCTGCGCATGTTGCCCGGCCGGGTGCAGGTGCTCGTCGAGTCCCGCATTCGGGAGGTCGAGGAGATTCGCATGCAGGCGTTCGGGCCCGTGGAGGTTCTGTACCAGCACGCGCACGTCATCTATCCGATTGAACTGACCCTGGATGACATGAAGGTGCTGGACTCCGTGGGGCAGTGGCGCGCGGACGGACGCCTGGGGCTGGAGGGCACCCTGCACCGCTTCGGTCGACTGGACACGATGGGGCACACGAGCCTCGTCACCGTCCGCGTGGCGAAGGCCTTCGTGGGTCTGGCTGAGCCGCTCCGGGAGTGGCTGTCGGTCGCGCAGGATGGCTTGGTGATCATGGGACTTCCCGGGAGTGGGAAGACGGCGCTGCTGCGAGATTGCATCCGGATTCTGGGCGAGCGGCTGGCCGGGCGACTGTTCGTGAACGACTCCTCGAACGAGATTCTGGGGGACGGCTTTCAGCCTCACCCGATCACGGACTGGGTGAGTCGCGTGCCGATCGGGGACCCGACCTTGCAGTTCGAGAAGCTCAATCAGACGGTGAAGAACTTCCAGCCGCGGTGGATGGTGGTGGACGAGGTCAGCAGCCCGGGGGACGCCCGCGCGATTGCATACGCCCGGTCTCGGGGTGCGCGCGCGGTCATGACCTGGCACGCTGGCAGTCTCCGGAGTGCGTACCAGGAGAAGGACGAGCGGACCCTCTGGCCGCTCATTCAACGCAACGAGGACGGCATCACTGGGCCGCCCGTCGCGTCCCTCGGCATCCTCGTGCGCGGCCGCGGGGAGTACGTCATCTTCGAGAATCTGGAGGAATGTTTTGACGAGGTAGCCCACGACCGGTTACCGCCCGGAGTGCAGGTGAGCGTGGCGCAGGGCAGTCGCTGGGGGCACCGCGAACAGGCCTTGACCGGGTGACAGGAAGAGCAGGAAGAGGGGGGGAAGCACTGGCTTCCCCCCCTCTCTTGTGCGGGGCCCATCACGGACGGGTGACGGGAATCACCTGCTCGCTGACCTGCACGCGGCCCTTCTGCGTCCTGATCCGCACACTGCCCACATCGTCTGTCCGGAGGAGCAACGTGACGGTCTGGTGGTACGTCCCGCAGGGGGTCATCAGTTCCACCGGCAGGAACACACCGCCCTTCCACGGCAGATCCAGCACGAGAACACTCAGGCCCGGCACGCGCTGGAAGTCCGGCGCCCGCAGCGTGAAGGCCCGGCCGGGAAGCTGTGCCCGACCGAACCACCAGTGTTGGGTCGCGTGAGCCGGGAGGCCGTACAGACGTATGTGTCCGGCCGGTGCAGCATGCGCCGCGAGCTGTGCCTGAGCGACCTGGAGGTCCTGACTGAACTCTGCATCTGCGGTGAGTTGGAGATCGTCGAGACGCCGCTCGAGGTCAGTGGCGGTAGTCCAGCCGGGGCGGGCGTGAATGAAGGCGAGGCAGGCCTCACGCTCGTTCCGGGCGTCCATGGCGCGGGTGGTAGTTCGCCAGAACAAGAGTTTCCACTTCCCTGCTGATGTCGTGTCACGCGGCGTCAAGCAGGGGTCCGTCCTGCTCAAGGCCGGTCAGGACGTACTGTTCGGCATTCTGAGCTGCCTGCCGTTGTGCGGCTCGCCACGTCATGCCCGGTCCTTCCCGACGCACCCGTAGCACTGCGTGAAAGGCTTCCACCACGCACCACACCCAGTTCTCCTGCGCCTGGAGCGTCCGGCAATGACAGCGTCCCAGCCCCAGATTCTGCTTGAAGAACCGGTGGATCACCTCGATTCCCCAGCGGGCCTTCCAGGCCCGCAGCAGTGAGCGAACCGTGACGTCACCACCAAACGTGCTGAACAGGAAAAACCGTGTCCACTCCCCGTGCACCTTGCGCCACACGATCAGGACATCGAACCCACCGACCTCACGGGCAACCGGCAATCGACGGACGCGCCACCCGAACTCCGCGTACAGGTGACAGCGTTCCGGAGGGAACTGCCGGCTCAGCGCACCGAGGGTGAGGGACTCACCCTCGAACTGCACGGTCATATTGGCTTTGGCACGGATCAAGACCGGAATCTGATGCTCGCGACTGAAGGTCACGGCCGCGTCCCGCCCGAACTCTCCATCCAGCAGCAGACCCGCCATGGGGACGCCCGCCGCGAGGCAATCCTGAACGACGTGGATCATTTCCTGCGTGGCGGTGCGGTACGGGTAACAGGTCGTCTCAAGGGGCTGGGAAACCTTGAAGCGCTCGAGCAACGGAACTGGATCTTCACCGAACCTGACCAGGGCCGCGGAGGTGAACTGATGGCCCAGACGGGTCTGAGCCTGACCGCTGTAGTGGTAGTTCACGCCTTCCATCGTCCGTCCGGCGTGGGGCACCATGACGAAATCGATGGCCAGGAACGCGCCGGAAGGCGCGTTCCTGGCTCGACGCTGGAGGTCTTCTGTCGATGCGAAGGAGTCCCGTGCCATCTCTTTGGAGATGGCACTTTTCCGCAGGGTGCTGTAGGGGACGAGGCCACTGAGGCTGGTGACCCGGTTCAGCTGGGCGGTGATGATGCTGTGCGGTAGGCTAGGGATGCGAGGCATAGTCACTTCGCATCAAGGCCCATGAGACCGGGGAATTTCAAGCCCCTGCCTCTTGGGCCTTCGTTCTGGTCGCTGTTCTCTCTCGCGTGGAAACTCTTGCCAGAATGAAGCACTCCAGAGTGGGAACGTGACGAAGATCAGCACGAGGGCCGGGCGTGTCCAGCGGCGGCGAGGACCGGCCTGTCCGGTCACTCGCGCGGCTCACGGCGAACAGCAGCGGGAACCGGGGTAGGTGTCGGTGCTGGAGCAGCTGGGAGCAAACTGACGACGTGATGAAGGAGGTCAAGCTGCTGCTTCATGACGGCCTCCTGCTTCTGGAGAAAGTCTGTCAGGCTAGCCTCAATGCGTGTGATCGGATCGTAAGGATCGGTAGGGGACGAAGGAACTGGCCGAGCAAGCAAAGTCCAGAGCAGAGGATTGCTGCAGGCCCGAATGGCTTCAACCTGATGCACACTGAGGCCAACACTGCGGAGAAGGTTGGCAAGTTCAACGACTTGATCGAAGTCCGCACGCTTGATTTGCAGCTGATTGCGTTCGGCCGTGTAGATGGGAATGCCCAGGTGCGCGGCGCAGGTATTCATCACATTCAGGGCACTCCGGCGGCCGAGCCCAAGGCGGTCGGCCAGTTCATTGACGGTGGCGTAATCAGGTTGACGGTCCAGTTCAAGATTTGTCATATGACTACCGTAGATGTCCTGGGGGTGACGACTCGCAGTTCGCGCGCACTGCTGGTATCGGTTTGGCAGAAGCCCGAGTTGATCTGCTGCATCCCATTGAGCCACGGGGAGTCAGCCCGGAGGACAAGCAGGCCACTCATCGCTACAGTCTCAATTCCTGGGCGCGTCTAGGTCGCACTCAGTCCCGCATGCAGTACCAAGCATGCCTTCCTTGTTCGATGCGTATGCCCGCATCAGCCCACCGCTCACAGCTGAGATGAAGGGAGTCGTGCGGCACACGACGACCTCTGCATCATTCCGCTTCAGACGTCTCAGAGGGGAGCATTCGTACGATGTATCGCGGGAGTCATCGGCGTACCAGGAAGATGTCTACCGCCCAGCTCAACCTGCTACCGCGATCGAACCAGTCGGTGGGCATGAGGTGGCGATTTAGGTACCAGCTTTTCCAAGTGATCTCAGCATGTCTTGGCGGTCTTGGTTCGAACTCTTCCAGGAATTCTTATACCACTAGGCGGTTCTGGTTCCAGTTTTGCCAAGTTGATCTGATGTGACCTAATTTCAGCTTCAATTTGGAAACTTCGCGCAGCTTGGTCATGCTGGTTCCAGCTTTTCCAGATGGTTGTCCCCGATATGGCGGTCTTGGTTCCAGCTTTTCTAAGTGAGCCAAATAAAACTTGGCGATTCTGGTTCCAGCTTTTCTAACTGGCGGTGCTGCTCGCGAAAAAGCTGATGACCTGCCGTCCAAGCGCGTAATAACGCGGCGTTTTTCACATGTTTGATGAGGCGTCTTCATGTGTGATGTGGGTTTCGTTTGGTCGAAAAAGGGCGTTACATAAGCGTCCCATCTGGGATGTTTCGGACCCCCCGGTCGAAGTGCTGTTTTTTCCCTGGTGGTGAAGGGGAAACCGTTACATCGGCCTCGTTTCAAATTGGGGATTTTACTGTGATTGATTTTGTGGTGTGGTTCGTTTTTTACAGTATCACATCCAGCTTTTGTGAGCGTGGCGTGAGTCACCGCCTTTTCGCGCCACCGGCCCATGCCTCAGCGCCTGTCGAACCGTGCAGCCCAGGCCGGGTTGCGGGCGCTCAAACGGAGCCGGAGCACAGCGGTGGCCCGCTCACGCGGGCCCAGCCGGGCGCATGTCGAAAGTCCTCGCCAGCACTCAACTGCCCGACGGCACCACCCTCTCGTTCGACGCGGGCTTCGATCCGCCTCTCAACATCCACTTCCTGGACGTGTACCGGGAAGGGCAGGAGGACCCGGTGTTCGAGTCCCTCTTCCACCACCCGGGCGGCCGCTTCTCGTACTCCATCGCGGACCTCACGGCGGACGTGACCCGCCTCGCCGGTCGCGCCCTGCCGGAGCTGACGGCGGCCATCATCGCGCTCGGTCCGGTGCCGAATGAGGTCCGCGACCTCGGCCGCCTCTAACAGTCCTGGCCCGCGCACCGCGGGCCACGCGGCTTGCATGAACCGACGCCTGAACCTCCGCGCGATCACCCTCACCGTCATCGTCACCAGCTGGGCAGGTGGCTTCGCCTTCCTGTCTCTCACCGTGTCCTCGACCATCCAGGCGAGCACCCCCGCATGGTCCGGTACCCCATGAGTCCCCGCGAGCATGAGCAGCTCGCCCGCTCCCTCCTACAGGCGGCCCTGGAGCATCAACGCACGGCGCTCGCCTGCCCGGACGACTACCGGGCGGGCCTCGCCGCTCGCACCCTGGCCCAGGACGCCTTGCATCACGCCCAGCTCGCCGAGCCCCGGGTGACTCCGGTGGGCGTGATCATCCGTACCTGAACAGGGCCCGGCATTCACCCTGCCCGGACCGCCTGCCGTCCAGTCCTGGCCCGCGCACCGCGGGCCACGCGGCCGTCATGCAAGGCACCCTGACCGGCGTCGTTCTCAATGCCACGACCACCGACACGCAGACCACCGTGAAGCTCGCCGGGATCACCGACAACGGGCACCGGGGCGTCACCTGGATTCACACGGTGACCTTCACCGGCCCCCGCAAACTGGCCACCCTGCCCGCTGAGGGGAGCGTCGCGCGCATCACCTGCATGGGTACCCAACAGGTCTTCCAGGGCCGCGACGGGCAGAAGGCCAGTGCCGTGAGCTTGCTCGGCGTGACCCTCACCCCCCACGCCGGGCCGATCACGCGCAAGGGGTCCACGCCCTTCCTCCTGCAGGCCGTGAACGAGTTCCGCTTCGCCGCGTTCCTCACCCGCGACCCCGTGCGTAAACCCATCGGCGTCACTGAAGCGCGCGTGGGCGTGCGCGACCGGAAGGGGCACACGCACTACTTCAACTGCGAAGCCTGGCGCGCCCTCGCCCCCACCCTGGGCGCCCGACACGCCGCCGCGGAACTCACCCTCACCTGCATCCTCCGCCGCGACCGCGTGGACACGGCAGCCGGCGCGCGTGCGTTCGACGTGATGGAAGTCATCGCCCTGAACGCCCAGGGGGTCGCCAATGCCGCAGACTGACCCCCGCGAACGGGAGATCCAGGCCCTCCTGCGCCTCATGACGACCGGGCGTCACCCCGACGGCCGACGCGCCACGTGGATGGACGAGCAGCACGCCAACACGCGCCTGAATCAGTTACGCCGAACTTGACCGGTGGGGGGAGGCCACGTGCCTCCCTCCCTTTCTTCATGCTCCGCCAGTCGTGGCCCGCGCACCGCGGGCCAGGCCGCGCGCATGAGCCCACCCAACCTCATCCTGCACGCCACGACCTGCCTCACCCTCCTCGGCCTCACCGCGAAAGCCGCCCTCCGGGCCCTGGAGGACTCGTGGCAGATCCTCGACGCGGAGACAGGCCGCGCCCTCGGCACCCTCCAGGGTGACCGGGTCACCGTGGACGCGGCTGCCCTCCTCCCGGAGGAACTGGACCGCTGCCTTGCCCCTCTGCTCGGCCCCCCACTCGCCACGCGCTTCCTCCAACAGTCTCCCGCCGCGAGCGGCGACTGGTTCCTCTGCGTGCAGGGTGGACACGAGATCTCCCTGCGCGCTCGGGATGACACGGTGCTCGCCAGCGGCCACCTGTTCGAACCCACGAGCGGCGTCCTGTTCGCCACCGTGAACACCTGGAATCCCTTCCTGCACACCCTGCTCCCTGCCCCTATCCCGGTCGGGCCGGGCAGCAACGAGAAGCAGGCACGCCTGCTCGATTGGCGGACCCTGAACGTCACGCCCAGCATTACTGACCCGGACACGCTCGCCTTCTACATCTCACGGACGGCACTCGACGCGACCGGGCACGATCACCCGTACCCGTACGGCTGCTGGTATGACCCGGGGCACGCGGCCACCCGCACCGTGCTCCTCCTCTCGCAGGCGCTCACCCTGGAGACAGGTGAGAGTTGGCCGCACGGCCGCGCTCCGTATGTCTGACCCAGTCCTGGCCCCACCCCTGCGTGGGGCCGGTCTGGCGTCATGCTCATCACCGTCGGCCGCCTCGGCGATTCCCACGACACTGGACACATCGAGTACGTCGGACGAGGCCGGGGCAGTGTCCTCGGCAACCCCCTGCCCGTCATCGGACGGAGCCGCTGGACGAGTGAGGCCGCCGCGTGGACGAGTCACCTGATCCACGCGACGCACCTCACGGGCACCGAACGCGAGCAGGCACAGCGGGCGCTGCACCGCCTCGGCTTCGAGCAGGGAGAGGCAGCCGCGCTGTACCTGCACGTCCTGCGGGAGCAGTGCCGGACGGATACCCCACAACGCCGTGCCGTGCTGCGACTCACCGCCCTCGCCACGCAGGGACCCGTGCACCTCCAGTGCTGGTGCACACCCAGACCCTGCCACGCTGAGCACATCCGCGCGGCCATCCTCGGCTACGCGCAGACGCTCCCCCGCCCCGCCTGAACAGACCTGGCCCCGGCACGGCCGGAGCCACGCGCCGGGCATGGACCCGTACACCCTGACCCTCGCCCCTGAAGACACGTTCGAGGTAACGGCTTTCGAAGCGGCCGAGTACTGCACCCCCAACGGGCACCGCCTCGGTCGCGCCGACGGCAACGGCTTCCTCGACCTCGCCCTGCTGACCCGCGAGGACCGGCAGGTCATCCGCGCCCCCGCCCGCCTGTTCACCGCCGATGTCCGCCGCGCCGCCCAGAAGGGCTGGGCCGTGTGGATCATCCACCTGCACGACCAGGCCCCACGCGGGTACGAGGTGCTCGGCGTGACCATCGTCACCCCAACCGATCAGGCCGCCGACGACCTCACCGACCAGCTGCAGGCGGCCGCCACGCCCCGCGACTGGGAGGACGTGATCGCTCCCATCCGCGGCGCGCTGCTCACCCCGCTCAGTGCGTACTTGACCGGCGAACCCTGAGCTGCACCAGGACTCCAGTGTTCGGCGGGGCATGGGCGGGGACGGCGGCGGGCGCACGGCGCGCCCACCGCAGCCCGGCAACGCCAGACCCGGAACGCGCCGCGGGGTGGCTGCACGCAGTCCGCAAGCGGCCTGCGCGCGAAGGCGGCAATCCACCACCGACAGTCGTAGACCCCCTGGATCGCCCCACTCCTCCATCACGCGGGAGGAGAAGGGACCGGGGTGGCGCACGCCGAACGCCCAGTGCGAGACCCCCGCTCACCGCTCCAGTCCTGGCCTGCGCCCGCAGGCCACGTCCCTCCCATGCTCAGCCGATTCGATCTCGTCGCCGATGGTCCCGATGGCCCGAACACCTGGCAGTGCGCGGTCTACGCTCCCAGTGTCACGACCGCCTTGCAGGCCGCCCGCGCTGCTGGGTATGCCGGGACGAGTGCCTGGGACCTCGGCCAATTCGAACGGGCGGAAGGCATGACGCCCTTCGTGCTCACCCCCTCTCAGGCGTGGGACGTCCGGGGTGAGCGGCACGCATCGTTCGGGCGTGCCCAGCTCCTCTCCCCCCTTCTGCACGTCCACCTCCCTCCCGGAGAGGTCGGCACGTCCAGTGAACTGCTCACACGCTGCACCTTCCCACCGGACGTCCAGGCCCTGCTCGAAGCGGACACGGGGAGCCCGGGCGAGGTGCACTGGATCTGGATGCACGGCGAGCTGCTGGGACGCCCTGCTGATCAGCCCGTCCGGGTTGTGGCACGACCCTCGTGACGCGCTGAGCGGCCCGGCGACCTGCCCGTGAAGTGCTGGCCCCCTGCGTCGGGGGCCACCTCGTCTGCATGACCGGGGACGAAACACTGAGTGCGCAGCTGGACCGCCTGCGCGAGAGTTATGACGACGCGATAGAGGCGCTGGCCGAGCAGTTCGGCCTGATGTGGACCGAGATGCACCCACGGGATGCCACGGCGCAGGGTGTCTGGCCACGCCTCAGCATCGACGCCACGCCAGAGGGCACCATCACCTTCCAGGGTTTCCACTTCGAGTTCCGGACGTGCGTTCCCCTGGACTGCCGAGGGGCGTTTCTCGCGGCGGCCATCGCCCACCTGGACGCGTACCCTCGCCACGCGTACGACTGGCAGGCGATCCCCGAAGCGGACGACTGAAGCTCTGGCCCCCGACCCCGGGGGCCACCTCGCCCGCATGAACGGAATTCAAGCAGCTGGAGGTCGCCGACTGTGCGGCAGTGGACGCACCGCCGGGGAACTGTACCTGGAGTGCGGCCTGATGAAGGGCGGCTCGCCCATCGAGGACCGCCTGATGGACCTGCCCCTTGAGGTCGACCCGGTTGAGATGGGCGTCAGTGCCATCGGTATCAGCACCTTCACGGACGAGCACGGTGTCACGCATGTCCTGGACTGGGTGGGCGCAGACTCCTACCCGGAGATGGCGGACTTCATCGAAGAGGCGCGCCGCAAAGGCGTCAGTCGAAAGGTCAGTCGCACCGCGCCCCTGGGGGATCTCACCGCCCAGAGTTGCCTGTACCTCCTGCACCCTAGGGCCGTCGTCAAGAACGCGAGCACGCTCACCACCCCCGACGGATTCGCCTGCCCATGCGGAAAGGGGCACACGGCGCAGGAGGGCTGCATCGGTCTGGGCTGGCACGTCGCGCCGAACGCCGGGCCCGGCCAGCGCCGACTGGCGGACGGCACCTACCCCGTCAAGGCACCCCTCTCCCCTGCCCCGGACTACGCGCTCGGCGTGTTCATGGTCGTGCCCATCACGGCCCTCACCGTCATCCAGCACCCCGACCCCAGCGTCCAGGCCGACCGGGAGAAGCGGGCGGGACAGAGCGGCCTCCCGGTCTTCGTCGCGCAGGAATAACAGACCGGGGTGGCGCACGCCGGACGCCCAGTGCGAGGTGCCCGCTCCCGCTCGCACTGAGTCCTCCGGCCTCTTCCAGCAGTGGTGGCCCCCGGACACCCGGGGGCCATGACATTCGTATGCCGACCGATGCCCCCCACCCCTGCTCAACGTGACCGTGCCCACGCCCTTCAGCACCGCCGTGCCCGTCGACGACCTCACCGAGGACACGCACGGCGCCAGCAACCACCTCAAGGGCGCGCTGCGCTGCACCGGGCAGCTCCAACCCATCGTGCTGGAATCCCTGCCCAGCGGCGAGTACCGCATCCGGGATGGGAATCGCCGCGTCGCGGCCGCCCGGTCGCTCGGCTGGACGCACGTGCAGGCGGACGTGTACGCCGGACTGACCGAGGCGCAGTGGGCCCTGGTGGTCGCCGGGGTGCACAACCGCAGTGCCAACCCCGTGGAGGAAGCCCGTCTGTACGGCACGCTCACGCAGACGCTCACCGAGTCGGGCATCGCCGCGAACACCGGCGTTCCCGTGCAAGTCATCCGCGCCCGCCTGTCCCTGCTCAGTCTGCCGGGCGACGTCCTGGACCTGATCGGGACGCGCACCCTGAGCCTGAGTGTCGCCGAGCGCGCCGCGAAACTCCGGGGCGTGCACGCCGAGCGGGCCGTGCGGGAGATCCGGGAGGCGGCCCAGGCGGGCAAGCCGTTCACGGCCGCGCAGCTGAAGGTGGTCACCGTGGCCCGTGCCAGCAGCCTCGGGGCGCGCCTCATGGCCGCGGCGCCGCCCCCACCCACGCTGCTGCCCCCAGAGACGATCCTCGCCGAGGAAGTCCGGGCGCTCTGCGAACGGCGGGGCGTGAGCGTGCAGGCCCTGACGCAGGTGCTCACCGGGTCGGTGCCGCCCGTGACCCCCGTGCAGGCGGCGCACGTCCACCGCGCCGTGGTGCACTGATGGCCCCCACACCACGCACGAAACGGAAGACCCGGACACGGCAGGGCACCCTGCACGAGTCCCTCTACCCGGCCGTGCGCCGCATGTACCCCACCGCGACGCGAGTCGTGCGGCACGAGCGGCTGACCACTCACGGCCGCCACCGCCGTCCGGTGCTCGACGTCACGCTCGCCGCGTTCGACGCGCAGGGCCGGACACTCATGGCCCTCCGGCCGGAGGAGATGCCCGAACTCCACGACGCGGTGACGGCCCGGCATGGTCCGGGGTACGTCTCCCTCGACCTCTGAGGTCGTCACCCCCACGCCCCGCAGGGTGTGGATTGTGCAATCCAATCCCACCCCGCAGGCCTACGCGGAACTTCAGACCGCGTTCGATCACTTCAATGCCGCCCTGTTCGCGGGGACGCTCCCTGCGGCACTGATCACCCTGCAACGCAAGCACAAGACGTCGGGGTACTTCAGTCCACGGCGGTTCGTGTCCGCCAGTGGCGCGGAAGTGCACGAGATCGCCTTGAACCCGGCGTACTTCGCGGTGCAGCCACTGGAAGCGACCCTCGGTACCCTCGTGCACGAGATGGTTCACCTCTGGCAGTTCGAACACGGGAAGCCAGGCCGCCGGGGATATCACAACCGGCAGTGGGCCACCCGCATGATCGAACTGGGCCTGCATCCCTCCACGACGGGCGCGCCGGGCGGGCGCACCACCGGGGAGTCCATGTCGGATTACATCGTGGAAGGCCCGTTTCTCACGGCGTGCCGGGCGCTCCTGGCGACCAGTTTCGTGGTCACGTGGTACGACCGGCTGCTGCCAGCAGCTGCACTGCACGTGGAGGCCCCCACGGTTGACTTGGAACCAGAGTCCACCGCCGTGCCGGGCGTGGAGTGGTTCACCCTGACGGCACCCCCCTCACCCGTCCGCGCGTCCATTGAACCGATCCCGGTGCAGCCCAGGCGACCCACTCGGGTGAAGTACCAGTGCCAGACGTGCCAGGTCCAGGTGTGGGGGAAACCAGGCCTGAACGTGGCGTGCCTGACCTGCAACCAACCGCTCAGTGCCGCGCAGGACTGAGCGCTGGCCCACCGCGGGTGGGCCACGAGACGAGCATGACCATCAACACCAGCAGCGTGTTCTCCTTCAAGACGGCGAAGTTCCCTGGGCTCGGGAAGGGCGGCCGGGTGCAGATCCCACAGCATCTGCACAGCCAGCTCGACACGTCCAACCGGATGCGCATCATCCCGTGGGCTGCGGCTGAAGCAGTCGCCCAGGTCCTGCTGGGCCGCGTGGAGGCTGAACGCATCCCCAACCGCCTCACCGTCCAGACCATCGACAAGGACGGGCAGCCCGTCCTCATGGCCTCCCACCCCGCCCAGGCGACGTGGGTGAATGCCGGGCAGACCGTGCGCCCGTACATCCTCCTGATCGCCGAAGCCCAGCTCGCGGCCAAGCACACCGAACTCGCCGAACGGTGGGGTGCCCTCCTGCACACCATCGACCAGCACGCGGTCACCCTCCCCGCCACTGAGGATCAACTGGCCACGCTCAGCCACACCGCTGAATTCAAGGATGATCTCCAGCGCGTCCTGGACACCCTGTACTACACCGGGAAGCTCTACGCGGATACCTGCTCCTGGATCACCGGGCCCCTCTCCGCCCCCAGCGCGTGGACGCACTCCCCGGTCCTCCTCGGGCAGTCCCCCCGCCAGCCCGGCGAGCCCGGTGCGGATCTCAGCGAGGAAGGCCGCCTCACCCGGCGGGCCGCGTACGGCATCCGCGCCCTGCTCGTCGGCCCCACCGGCTGCGGGAAGACCGAACTCGGCAAGCGCGTCGCCCTGTCCACCGGTTCGACCATCGTGTCCCTCAAGGGCCGCCCCGGTCTGGAGGACCGCGACATGATCGGATTCATCTCCCCCACCCTGCAGGGCGCCCGCTGGGTGGACGGCCCGCTCGCCCGGGCCATGCGCCTCGCGCAGCAGGGCACGCGCACCACCCTCCTGATCGACGAGCTGCTCCGCCTGGACGCGTACCACCGCAACGCCCTGATCGGCCTGCTCGACGACGTCAGCGCCACGGAACTCAAAGCCACGCTGGGCGTCGACGTGCCCGACGGGCGGTACTACACCCTGGATCTCCCCGGCGCCGGTGAAGTCCTGTACGCCCCGACGCGCCTGCTCAGCGTCCTGTGCACCACGAACGCCGGCAGCTCGTACACGCAGAGCGGCGAGCTCGACCCCGCCCTCCTGCGGCGCTTCCAGCGTGTCATGTTCGTTTCCTACCCTGCCGAGGCGGTGATCATGCCGGTCTACGCGAAGGCGGCCACACCTGGGACGGCGCGTGTCGCGTACGCCCTGGAAGTGGCCACACGCAGCATGACGGTCGACCAGGGGCAGCTGCTCGCCCGGCCCATGAACACCGGTGTCACTCTGAACTTCCTCGCGGAAGTGCAGGACCTCGTCCAGGCGGGCCTCTCCGAGACCAACGCCTTGCGCGAGGCGCTGCTCGTCACCGTCACGCCGTTCTGCTGCGAGTTGACCGACGAGGGCCTGCCCGACCCGGCGGCCGTGAACGCCCTGAAGGCCCGCCTAGAGGAACAGTTCCGCAAGGGCCTGCTTCACAAGGCCGCGTGAGGCGGTGGCCCCCTCCGGGGGGCTTTCTTCATGTGGGGAGTTCTGGCCCCCAGACGCTGGGGGCCACGGTATACGCATGACCCAGCAGAAATGGTGGCAGACCCCCCGCATTCAGAAGTGGGCGTGGGACGCCTGGCGGTACTACTCCTGGCGGCCCACCTACCGCCTCACCCTCACCCCCAGCGAACCGTCCGCCTACGTCGACATGGTCAATCACGTCGTCGTGTGCAACCCCGAGTACCCGTACCCGCCCCTGCACCTCGCCCGCCACGTGCGTGGCCTGCCGGCGGACCTGCACGAGTTCCAGCAGACCTACCTCGAATCCCTCATCGCGCACGAGGCCGGGCACACGCACCACTCCGGCCTGCTCCCCGCGGGCCTGCACGGCCAGCTCGTGAACATGCTCGAGGACGAACGCATGGAGCGCCTCACCGCCGTGGACTTCCCGCACCTCACGGCGCTGTTCCAGCTGGCAGCGGACGTGGACGCCGCGCACGCCATCGAGCAGGGTGGCCTGGGCGGGGACGTCCTGCGTGGTTGCCTCCTGCACCGCTTCACCTGCCACCACCCCATCTGGTCCTTCACGCCCGATCAGGCGGACGCAGGCCTGTGGCCCGAGGTGAAGGCGATCGTGGAGGAGGCCTGGGTCGCCCCCACGTACGACGCGGTCGTCGACGCCGCCCGGCGCATCCTGCAGATCCTGAATCTCCCCGAGCAGGCGCCCGAACGCGAGGAGTTCCGTTTCTTCCTCGATGGAGGTGGGCAGGCCCTGCTGCCGCAGACACCCGGTCCATCCCTCCAGGGGAGTGCCGCTGGAGACGGGCCCGGCCAGTTGCACGGTGCGGAGCCCCGCCCGATCAAACCGGAGGTGGATCCGCAGGTGACGCCCCGCGCCGAGCACCTCCAGGCCCAGGTGCAGGGTGAGGCCCGCCGCCTCGCCGCAGCCCTGTGCCCCCCGGCCCTGCCGGACCGGACGCAACCCAGCCGCGACCGAGGCCGCTACCGGTACGACCGGCACGAAACGGGCAGCGAGCGCCCCTTCGACCTGAAGGTCGGCGTGAAGCGTCCCGGTCCGGCGCACCTGCGGCTCGCGATCGACGTGAGCAGCAGCATGAATTACCAGGATCGACTCGCGCACGCCCGGCGCATGGCGTTCATCCTGACGCTGGCCGCGCAGCAGAGCGGCACGCCCATCCTGGCCACTGCGTTCGCCGATGATGCGCAGCCGCTCATTCAGACGGGCACGCTGCCCACCGCCGCCCTGAATGCCGTGGCGGACCTGCAGGCGTACGGCAACACCCGCCTCGCCCCCACACTCCAGGGCCTGTGGTCCCCCGTCCTGCCCGGCCGGAGTATCACCGTGATCCTCAGCGACGGCGCCCTCATGGAGCGTGATTACACCCAGTGCGCCCAGCTGCGCGCGCGGCATGATGGCCTCGTCGTGCCGATCCTGCTCGACGTGCAGCCGGACGTGGCCGCCGCGTACGAGCGCGCGTTCGGCCCCTGCGTGCTGATGAGCGATCCGGCTCAGCTCACCACACACGTCCTGACATTCCTGCGCACCCTGCTCCGCTGAACCCGGCAGGAGTGGCCCAGCCAGAGGGCTGGGCCACGGGAGGCGTATGAGTCTCACCACAGCCATCGATGCCTGCGACCTGCGCGCCCTGATTGCCACGCACTGCGGCGCACCGGCCGCCCGGGGCCTCGGCACCAAGGGCGGCACCATCCATGATCCCCGCCCCGGCATGCAGGAAGCCGACCCCAGCTTCAGCGTCTGGCGCAACCGCGCCGGAACGTGGATGTGGAAGAAGCGCGGGCGCAACGCCGGGAGCGGTACCGCCTACACCTTCCTGATCAGCCTCGGCTTCAGCGGCCCGGACGCCCGGGCGGAACTCCTCCGCTTCACGGGCACGCCCGATCAGGGCTTCACGCCCAGCACCGCGACCGAGAAACCCCCCGTGGACGTCCTCGCACTCGCGCAGGAGGCACTGGCGGACCTGCGCGCGGTCACACACCGGGATGCGGAGGCCCTCCGCCGGCGGCTCACCCCCCTGCACGAGGACCATCCGGCCGCGAAAGACCTCGCCCGGCGCGGCCTGTGGCCCCCCAGCGAACTCGACGTTGCCGCCCTCGGGAACGACCTGGTCTTCGCCGTGCGGGGCCCCACCGGGCGCGTCGTGAACTTCAAGCGTCGTGTGCACGGCGCGGCGCGCAGCAAGTACTCCGTCATGGTTCCCGGCCACGGCACGCCCGCCTGGTGCAACCCACGGTACGGACAGGCCAGCCGCCTCCTGGTCATCGAGGGTGAACTCAACGCAGCCGCGGCCTGGCGAGTCATCCGGGAGTTGGGGTTGGACTTCGACGTGCAGGGCCTGCCCGGCACCGACACCACGCCCTTCCTCGACGGCCTGGACCGCGAGGTATGGGTGTACGCCGACGCGGACGAGAGTGGCGAGCGTATGCGGGCCCGCATCCAGGACCTCGCATTCCGTGTGGGCGCGCCTCGCGTGCGGCAGATCCCCGCCCTCGCGGAGGGGGACTTCTGCGACGTGCTCGGCCGCGCCGGGGTGCTGGCCCTGGCTGACGTGCTGCACGCTGAGCAGCACCAGGACGTGGAACCGGACTCCCTCGCCCTCTGGCCGGCGCAGCTGGAAGTGCAGCACGCCGCACGCCTCACCCCCCTGCTCGGCGTCACGCAGGATTACGCAGGCTGGCCCCTGATGGCCCGCTCCTGAAGCGAGTCTCAACTCCGCTCCCACGCCCCCCACTTGACACGGTGGGGGGCGTGTTGCTCTTCATTGAGCATGATCAAGGTGATGACCAGCAAGGATGGACCCGTGTGTGCCGCGTACCGCTGGCCGATCGGCGAGGCGATCGTCGACGCCTTGCGCGCCATGTACCCCGCGCAGCGCGTCTGGATGGTCCCCAGCACCGCCGCCGAGGTGGAGAAACTCGGGCTGGAAGTCCTGACCACCGTGCAGGACACGGAACGGGCTGACGCGTACCGGGTGGCCATCCAGGGTGAGCGCGTGGAGCGCGCCCTGCACCGCCACACCCTGCGCGGCCTGGTCCGCCGGGGCGCGGTCTTCCACAACGGCACCGCGACCGGGGAAGCGACCAGCATGGAGGAAGCCGAGCGACTCGCCCGGGAGACGTACGACGAGGCCGTCCCGAAACTGAACCTGAACCTGCGCG
Organism: Deinococcus sp. JMULE3; assembly: GCF_013337115.1. NCBI lineage: Bacteria > Thermotogati > Deinococcota > Deinococci > Deinococcales > Deinococcaceae > Deinococcus > Deinococcus sp. JMULE3. The sequence continues at coordinate 10,053 of NZ_SGWE01000002.1, read as the reverse complement.
ATCTGCTCGGCCTGCCGCCTCTCTAGGCGTGGCCTCCTGGCGGAGGCCAGGTCAGGGTCATGCACCCCACCCGACTCCGCCGCGAGAGCGCCCCGCACCGTGCCCCCCGCAGTCTCCCCCACCGGCCCAGCCCGCACCAGCCGCGCCTCCCCCACCGATGATCCCACCACAGGCCGCACGCGAACCGCGTGCGGCCACGTCCTGCATGGAACGACCTTCCACCAGGAGACCCCCATGATCGAGATCCCGAAGACCTTCGAAGAGCAGGCCGCCCAGCGCATGACCCTCTACGCGGACGCCCTCCACACCCATGGCGTGTTCCCCGGCGCGCCCCTCGCGTTCGTGGGTGTCCTCACCACCGGCCTACCCGGCGAGGTCATCGAACTGGCCCTGATCACCCCGGGTGCCGAGCACGTCTGGCGCGCCCAGCCACTCGGGCCCATCGAGGGAGGTGCGTACCGGCGGCATGGCCTCACGACCCTGGACCTCGCGAGCGAGCCACCCTTCACCCAGGTGTACCCGCAAATGCTGGAGGCCCTGCGGTCAGCCGGTCCAGTCACCCTGATCGCGTGGACCGGGCGCTTCATCACGGCGGCCGTGGCCGCCAGCCTTCCACTGGGTACACCGCCCCTGACGCCACTGGACCTCCAGGCGATCGTGGACGAGCAGGACCGGACACTGAATCCGTACGCGCGGTACCTGCCGAGCCTGCCCGGCATGGGGTACACGGTCGAGACGCCGCAGATTGACCCGGCCAGTGCGCTCAGTCACGCGCGCGCGCTCCAGGCCGTCACGGCAGCGCTGCTGGAGCGCCGCTCCACACGAACCATCCCACCCCGCTGGTGATCCAGCACGTGTAACTCAAGGAAGTGGCCGCAGGTGCGGCCAAATTTCCCTTCGAGAACGTCAGTGATGGCCTGTCCGCGATGCGGCCCGGCCCCGCCAGCGCGCATGTTGTATTTCGCGAGCACGAGCAGTGACTTGGACGACCTGGACGCCCACCCGGACATTGGGGTGATGACCGGACCGCGCGTGGGTGGACTGGGCAGCATACTGACGTCCCAGCGCCCCTGGGCGTCGGACTGCGACGCCCTGAGCAAGCACGGCTTCCACTATGACGAGTTCGTCGAGCACCTGCGGCGCGTGCACGACCCGGAGTTGATCGCCCGCTGCCAGTTCGTGGTGGTCCCCGATGTCCCCGGTTGCGGACGCAGCACCCTCGCGGCATTCCACGCGGCCGCGCCGGAACTCGCCGAGCTGGGGTTCCCCCTCGCGTACTGCCTGCAAGACGGTGCAGAGGAACTGGAGTTGCCGCCCTGCGACGTGGCCTTCCTGGGCGGCAGTGACCCCTGGCGGGAGGCGGTGGGGGCAGCGCTCCTGGAACGGGCGAACGCCGAGGGCCTGCGAACCCACGTGGGCCGCGTGAACAGCGCGCGGCGCGTCCGGCACCTGAGTTTCTGCCATTGCGACAGCGTGGACGGCACGTACGTGGGCTTCCGAGGCGTGGAGCGGGGCGCGCGGGAGATCGGGTCGTGGCTGCGGGGCGCGGCGGATGAGAAGCTGCTGGGCGCGGCGGACCTGCGGGCCATGACGCTGGACCCGGCGCGCGTGGCGCACTGGCGGGAGCGGCGTCGCCCCGCCCCGCGGTGGGGCGAGATGAAGCCCGGCACTGAGCGGCTGTTCTGAGGCATGCACGGGGCACCTTGTAAAAAGTGTTCAACATTTGTACCTTACTCTCGTGCCCCGAAAGAAGCGGACCCCAGATCAGCGACCGGAGGGCGTGGTGCTCACCTCTCAACTCCGCCAGCAACTGCCCGCCGTCCTGAGCGCGGTGCAGCGTGGGCAGGAGTTCACCCTGAGGCACTACGCCACCGACGTAGCCCGCATCGTTCCCCTCACGACCGTACCCAAGGAGACCCCCATGCGCCCCACCATGACTGTCCTCGCCACCTACAACCAAGCTGGCGGCAGCGGCAAGACCAGCCTCACCCGCGACCTGGGCTACGCACTCGCCACTCGCGGTCACCGGGTTCTCCTCATTGACGCAGACCCCCAGGCCAGCCTCACGCGGTGGCTCGGCCTCTTCCAAACCCCTGAAGACGGCTCGGTCCCTACAGCCCTGAGCGTCCAGGCCACCATCCGCCAGGTGCTCGACGAGACCGCCGACACCCTCCCTCAACCGATCCCAGCCTTCGACATGGACGTCATCCCCTCGAACCGCCACCTCAAAGGCGCCGAACTCTACCTGAGTGGACAGCTCCCCGAAGAACAGGGCCGACTGCGCCGCGCCATTCAAGCCCTCAGTCACCGCTACGACTACGTCCTGATTGACACACCCCCCGCGGACAACGCTCTCGTCCTGGCCTGCATTGCCGCAAGCGATCTGATGATCATGCCTGTCACCGGCTCAAAGGGCCTGGACAACATCGACAACGTCAGCCGGGTCATTCGGCAGGCCCGTGCCATCAACCCGGGCCTGAACTTCGGTCTGTTCGTCGTCACTGGCTACAACAAAAATCTTCTCCACGACGCCGAGGTATACGACGCCCTGACGCAGGTGTATGCCGATCTCGGCCCCACCGCGCCGCCCATCGCCTTCCGCCCCGGCATCTACAAGGATGCGCCCAACGCGATGCAGCCCGTCGCGGTGTACCGACCCAAGAGTCCGGCCGTGCAGGAGATCAATGCCGTCACGGACGCGGTCGTGCATGCTGCCGCCCGCCAGGCTCAGCTGGTGGCCCCATGAGTGGTCGGCGTGGCCGGCCAGGTGGTCTCTCCCTGCACGACCAGCAGATCCGTGCGCAGGCGTCAAACGACGAACTGAATCAGGTGGTGAAGGCAGCTTACGCCTCAGGCGTGCACGAGATCTCGCTCAGCGAGATCGACATCACGGGCGACTGGAACCCTCGAGGCAGCCTTGGGAATGACCCATACGGCGAGGCGGATCTCGCAGGCCTGATGGCGGCCATCCAGGAATACGGCCAACTACAACCAGTCCTGCTGCGCCCCCACCCTGACCGCACTGGTCCCTACCGCTACCAACTGGTCGCTGGGTGGCGGCGGTACCACAGCCGCCGTCTACTCGGTGACACCGTCGTCCTTGCGAGCGTCTACAGCTTCCGGGATGATCAGCTTGACGCGCTGTCCACGTTGGAGAACACGCAGCGTGAGGAACTCGATCAGTTCGAGGTGGTGCGCGGTGTGTTCCGGACGCTCGCCGCCCAACTGAATGTCGAAATGGATGCCCTCCCTGGCTTGATGAGCCGCGTCCTGAAGACGGGCGAGGATCCCCACGACCTGCAGGATAAACTTAAAGTCCTTACCAGTGCCAGTCTCTCTACCTTCAACACCAAGTACGCCCGCGTGCTGCGGTTGCGCCCGGCAGAGATTCGTGCGGTGTACGGCCGGACGGTGGCGCCCACTGTCGCGCTGGAACTTGTGCGGCTAGGAGAACGCCCGGAGCGGTCCACCCTCCTTCAGCAGGCCGTCGATGGTGCCTGGAGCACCCGAACCGCGAAGGACCGTGTGAACGAAGTCCTCAAGGGTGCACAAGAACGCCCTGAGGTCTATGACGCTGCTCTCCGTGTCACCCGGCATCTGAAACCCGCCCGACTCAATGCGCTCACCACCGCGCAGCAGGCTCACGTGCACGACCTGCTTCGCCAGCTTGAGGAGGCGTTCGCGCCATCCTGAGCCAGGCCTTGCCGAGATGAACAAGAGGAGGCGATATCGCCTCCTCTCAAGCTATTAGCCTTTTCCGGTTCGCTCTTGCATCCCAGGGTTGATGCGCGTCAACCCAGCTTCGTACCCCGGGGTTGATGCGCGTCAACCCAGCTTCGTACCCCGGGGTTGATGCGCGTCAACCCAGCTTCGTACCCCGGGGTTGATGCGCGTCAACCCAGCTTCGTACCCCGGGGTTGATGCGCGTCAACCCAGCTTCGTACCCCGGGGTTGATGCGCGTCAACCCAGCTTCATACCCCGGGGTTGATGCGCGTCAACCCAGCTCCATACCCGGGGTTGATGCGCGTCAACCCTGTTGTAAGGAAGCTATGGCCCGTGACCAGGTCACGGGCCCAGTCGGGCACATGTCACTGATCAGTCTGTTTGATGCCGTCACGCCCGCAGCCCAGCCTGCCCGCAAGGCCAGCCAGGGCAAGGTCAAGAGCAAGGGCGCCGCACACCCCACTCAGGCCGCCCCCGCTGTGATCACAGTGGATCCAGCCCTCGACGCATTCCGGATGCGCTCCGCGCCGACGTACGCTCCCGCCTCCAGCGCCGAACCCTACGGCGTAGAGGCTCTGCCCATCGTCAGCACGGACGCTCGCCTGAAGGCCAACCAGGCCGTCCGCGACATCCTCGCCCGCGGCGTCACCCCGGCCGATCACGCCGCTCTGCGCGCCTGGAGTGGTGAAGGTGGCCTCGGCGAGCACAGCGCCAGCACCAGCGCCTTCTACACCCCCGGCGAACTCGTGCAGGTCGCGTACGACCTCAGCCAGGCGCTCGGCAGCACCCGCCGCATCCTCGAATTCAGCTGCGGTGGCGGCGCCTTCCTCGCGCGCGCCCCCAAGTTCAGTGACGTGGTCGGCGTGGAACTCGACGAGACCAGCGCCGCTGTCGCGCAGGCTCTGCACCCTCACGTGACCGTCTGGAACGCCTCCTTTGAGACGTACACCACGCAGAGCGAGGACGCCCCGTTCGATCTCGTGATCGGCAACCCGCCCTTCGGCACACGCGGCGCCCAGGCGAGATTGCACCGCCCCGACCTCCGGCAGGCGCACTGGTACTTCGTCCTCGAAGGCCTGCGCCGCGTCACCCCCGGCGGCCTGATGACCGTTGTCGTGCCCGAGAGCATGTTCCGCGTGGACAGCGACCGCCCGCACCGCGAGGCGCTGATCGACCTCGCGCACCCCCTGATGCTGTCCGCCGTGCCCGAGGGGGCCTTCCGGGCGGCTGGGGCGGGCGTCACTACCGTCCTGCTGGTGCTGCGCCGCCACGATGCCGGCGTGGCCGAAGCACTGAACGCCCTCACGCATGAGGAGCAGGCCCAGCTGCGCGAGCAGCGCCTGACGCACAGCGGGTACCTCCGCCAGATCGTGAACGGGGAAGGCGTCTTCTACCGCAGCGGGACCGAGTGGAAGCTCCAGTACGCCGGGGAACCCCTCGGCACGCCCCGCCACCAGGCCAAGATTGCGGACGGTCGCTTCGGCGACCCCGTGTACCCCGGTGGGCTGCGCGTGGACCTGGAGACCCTCACCAAGCAGGCCAGTGCGCGCGTGAACGACATCCTCACGCTGCCCGGTGCGCTCGCGGCCATCCAGACCCTGCTCGGCACAGACGTCGAAGCCCGTGCCCGGCAGGCCCGCCCCCAGGCGCACCCCATCACGGACGGAGAGACCAGTGCGTGCGGCACGTACCGCTTCCAGGGCGGCCGCTGGCAGTACGGCTCGCACCTGAGCAACCCCGCCGTACTCAGCGCCCTAACCGTCGCCCAGGCCATCACGGCGGCCCGCAGTGGCCAGCAGCACGCCGCGCGCGACACCGCCCTACGCCTGCACGACACCCACCTGAGCACGCACGGCGCGTACGACCTGACCCTGCTGCGCCGCGCCGCGAAATCAGCGCCCGCCCTGCACGCGCTCGTCGAAGCGAACGGGGACGTCCCGGCCCTCCTGACCGAACTCACCGACCGGGAGCCCCCCATCACGCCCGGCACGATCGGCGAGGTCGCCCAGCAGCTCGAAGCGTACGGCCTGCTCACCATCACGAGCCTCGCCCGGTACGCTCAGGTCACGGATGGGGACGCCGCCGCGCACCTGCTCGCCCAGTACGCCTTCACCGGGCACACCTGGGAGGCGGCCAGCACGTACTACCGGGGCCGCGCCCACGAGAAGGCCCGCCTCGCCGAGACCCTGGCCGCCGATCACACCGGCACCGAGCGCCAGGCCCTCCTGCAGCAGGCGCAGACCTGCCGGGAACGCGCCCTCTGGGTGGACATCACAGACATGACGCTCGAGGCGCGGGACCCCCTGATCCCCGAGCACGTCCTGGCCGACTGGGTGAACGCCAACCTCGGGACCTGCGTGGCCGTCAAGCGCAACTCGTGGGACGCCGACGGTGCGCCAGTGAACCTCATCCAGGCGACGCGCGGTGAACACGGTGTCACCCTGCGCCTGCGCAACGCCCTGGACGACGAGCTCGCCCTGAAGGAGCGGCAGGCCATCAGTCCTGGGCGCGTGCGGGAACTGGAGGCGTACCTGAACTTCCGCACGCCGGTCGAACCGGTCGTGAACCAGGACGTGAAGACGCCCGAGCAGATCACGGCCGAACGCCACGCGCATCAGGCCCGCGCGGTGCAGTTCGAACGGCAGCTCGCCGCGCACTTCCGCACGTGGCTGCTCGGCAGTGAGCACGTGGGCACGGTGGAACTCACCCTGAACGAGCACCGGTACGGCCTGCTGACCGCCACGCCCGACCTGCGCCCCCTGACGCTCCCCCGGTACCAGGGGCCGCTCGCGCATCCCTTCCAGGCCGGACACGTCCGCGCCGCCGCGCGTATGGACGGCGTCATCCTGGACTTTTCAGTTGGGCTTGGGAAGACGTTGACCGCGCTGATGCTGGCTGAACTGCTTCTCCAGTCTGGCCGCGCCCGCCTGCCCGCGGTGGTCGTGCCGCTCTCCCGCCTGGGGGACTGGGTCATGAACGCCGCCACGGCCCTCCCGGGGTTGCGGATCAGCGTGATCGGCGGGGAACCCGTCCGTGCGCCGGACGGCAGCGTCGCGCTGGACGAGGACGGCGAACCCAGGGTCCTGACGGACACCGGAGACCGCCGCCGCGCGAAGATCGCCGCGCTGCTCACCAGCCCCCCGGACCTCGTGATCATGACGTACGAGGCCTTCGAGATGATCCCCATGCTCGAAGAGACCCGCAAGAAGTACGTACAGAGCGACGAGACGCTGATGAGCGCACTGGCCACCACAACCACGTTCGACGAGCGGCACCGGAAGATGGGTGGGCACCGCGCGCTCGCGGCCGGCGAGAAGTTCACGCAGCGGCACCTGGGGCGCGTGAAGGTCGCCACGAGCACCGACGTGCCCTTCGAAGCGCTCGGCATCGACGCGGTCCTGTGGGATGAGGCGCACGCCCTGAAGAACACGTACGCCGCGCCCGCCGTGTACGGCGACTCCAGCCCCAAATTCCTGGGTGGAGGAGGGGAGAGTAACCGCGCGCTGGACGGCAACCATAAGGCCCGCTTCATCCGCGAGCGTGGCGGGTGCACGGTTGCCCTGAGCGCCACGTGGTTCACCAACAGCCCGCTGGAGATCTGGAACATGCTCTCCCTCGTGACCGACGCGCTGCCCGCGTACGGCATCACGAACGTGCAGGCCTTCACCGCCCGCTTCTGCGTGATCGAACCCCGCCTGATCACCCTCCCGGAAGGTGACGTGGAGTTCCGCTCGTGCGTCGTAGGCTTCCGGAACCTCGATGAGTTGCGCGCCATCATCGGCCAGCACGTCATCCGGGAGACGGAGGACACCTGCCAGATGCACGACCGGGTGGGCATGCCCCTGCCGCCCCTGACCACCGTCGAGCACCTGTTCGACCTGCACCCGGTCGTGCAGGACGAGTACGACGCGGAGCAGGCCACCATCAGCGAGGCTGAGAGTGACGGGGAGAAGCACCTGTTCTCGATCTTCTCCCGCCTGAGCAAGCTCACCCTGCACCCCCCGCTGATGAACGTCCAGGCCCCGAATGCCCGTTTCGCGGCGTGTGTCGAGGCCTGCCTGGCCGCGCGCGCCCAGGGGGGCCGGAATGTCGTGTTCATGTACACCGGCGGCGAAGGCGGCATGACGTACACGGCCCTGCGCGACCAGCTCATCGCGGCCGGGTACCCCGCCGGTGAAATCGAGATCATCACCGCGAGCACGCACCAGGGCGGGGAACGCCTGACGGTCGAACGCCGGTTCCGCCGTGGCGTCCTGACCTGCGTGATCGGCAGCAGCGTGATCGAACAGGGCGGCAATTACCAGGGTGCCACCGACCTCCACCATCTGGACTACCCGCACCACCACATGGCGTTCGTGCAGCGCATCGGACGCGGCCGCCGCCAGGGCACCTGGGTGAAGGAGATCCGCAACCACGTGTACTTCGCCCGGGGCAGCTTCGACGTCATCCGCTTCCAGAACATGATGGGCAAGAAGGGCTGGGCGCAGCAGGTGTTCGACCCCACCCTCACCAGCTGCGAGAACACCGACGTGGGCTTCGACGGCGAGGAACTGGCCGTCATGCTCAGCCGCAACCCGGACGCCACCCGCCACGCCATCCGCGCCAAGCGGGAGGCCCGGCAGGCGGAGAGTCACGCCGCGAGCCTGCTGGCAGACCTCACGGTCATCCGCGAGTACCTCGAAGCGCTCAGCCTGCTGGAGAAGCGCGACCGGACCGCCCGCAGCCGCGAGCACGGCCCGAGCACGCAGGACGTCGCCGGGATCAATCGCCTGGTGACCGCCCTGCGCGGCCTGCACGGTCAGGTGCAGGCCCTGCGCGCCGTGGCGAACCCCATGGCCGCGCTCACCCGCCTTCAGCAGCCGATCCTGTGGGTGGAGGGCCTGCCCATCCACGCCGGGCTGACGTTCGAGCACCAGGGCAACCCCGTGACCGTCCGGGACCTGCGCGGCGCAGACACGGGCATCCGGGTCACGGACGTGGGCGGGAACGTGGACGTCATCGCGCACGTGGACCTTGCCAGGGCCCGGCACGTGCAGCCCACCCGCGTGGAAGGCGCGTACGGCGCGGAAGGCCTCACCCGCCTGCGCGCCGAACTTCAGGAGCGCATCCTGAGCGCTGAAGTCGCGCCCCAGACACCGGCTCAGCCTGCGGTCCCCATCGAGCTCGCCCCGGTGCCGGAGATCCAGCCTGTTCCGGCCGTCGCGGCAGCAGACCCGGTGGGGGAGACCATGCCCACCCCGCGCCCCGCACCCGCTGTCCGGACTGTCCAGCGCCCCCCGCTGCGCCTGCGGTACGGCCTGACCGTCACCGAGCAGCTCCCCACCCGCCCCGCGCAGGTGTACGCCATCCAGGGCGACACGCTCACGCCCGGCGCGGTGGACGGCTGCCCGCTCGTGATCGTCGAGTACCGCGCCGAGCGGGACGTACGGATGGTCACGCTGGTCCTGCCCGACCACACCCGCGCGGAGCAGACCCGCACGCTCCTCCGGCAGCACGACCCCCGAGTCCGCGCCCGGATGGATCAGCTCCTCCTCGCAGCCATCTGATCAGGAGCTCTGGCCCCCAGCAGGGGGCCACGCGGGCATCATGCACACCACCACGATCTCCTTCCACCAGCCCCAGCTGCCCCTGAGCACCACCCTGACCTACACGCCCGACCCACAGCAGGACTTTGTCGCCGACCACACCCTGGGGACCCTCACCCCGGAACCCACCCCCACCAGCGTGCCCATCCGGGACGGCCTGCACTTCACGCCCGCCTGGAGTGAAGCGGACGAAGCCCGCGTGCGGATCACGTTCCTGGGGTTCACCCCCGAACAGGCCCTGCGGGAAGCCCGCACGGACGTGATGCGCGCCGCGCGCCGCCGGGCCCTGTGCGGCGTCACGTGGCACGTCCAGCGGATCACCTGCCGGGTCACGAACGCCGCCGGGGAGGACCTGGCCTGCCGCACGATCGGCGGGATCTCCAGTGACCTGAGTGGCGGGGCACGCGCGCAGCTGGAGGGGGACCTCACGAGTGAAGCGCTCGCCGAGGCCCGTGACTGGGCCATCCTGGGGCTGAACTGAGTGCCCGGCCAGGACTCGCCCGGTGAGCCCCCCACGACCTTCACCCTGGACGGCCTGAACGCGGGCGACCTGGTGCGCGTGAACGACCGGTGCCCGCACCCGGAATGCCACGGGGAGATCGGCATCATCGATTTCATGTTTCTCGCGCGGCCCGAGTGCGGCGCCCCAGCGGAATTCGTGCTGGACATTCGGGGCTTCTTCACGCCCCTCGAACGGGCACACTTCGATCCGCTGCCCCCAGATGATCAGTGATGGCCCACCCG